>NZ_JBRREF010000011.1:0-86228 GCF_056760135.1 Stenotrophomonas sp. STEN023
GCAGGAAGCCAATGATCTGCTCTTCGGAAAAGCGCTTCTTCATGTCCAATCTCCGTCTCGTTGGGGATTGAACTCCAAATCGCCGCGCTACTCAAAATCGGGGGAACGTCGGCGGATGAGCGTAATTTTTTATTGATATTGGGCGTGGATGATGGGAGTGACTACGTCACTCGCAGCTACGAAGGGGAGGTGCAAGGGGAGGTTTGCATTCTTGGCGACTACTACGATGGGTCGTTGGTGTGTACAGATGTTGCTGTAGTTTTTGATGTATTCAGAATGGTTGTGTCCGGACTTGAAGTTCCTTCGGATGTTCTTTCGTAGCCTGTTGGGTGATGGCTTGTTAAGAATTCAGAGAGGAGCGATGTCGGAGGAACGTGCCAAGGTCACTTCTTTATGCTCTAGACCGGACGATGAGACATGTTGGATGTTGGCGCGGCGGCGAGTTTTGGCTTCGATGTAACAGAAGCCCTGGTCCGTCGAAGGTGGCGCATTGATGCTGGCGACTAAGTGGCGGAGGAGTTGTGATGAATGCCGGGATGGTGGGCTTTGAAGAGGCCAGATCAATTGCCGGAGACCAAGCTACTAGTGACGTTGGTCGGTTTGTTTTAGCGAATGACAGTCTTTTGGATGAGGTGTATTTGGAGGCGCCTGGTTGTTGGTTATTTTTCTTGAATGGCCGCTTGAAGCTCCCTGAAGGTGCTTCTTTGGGTATTAATTGGGCCTATGCTGTAAGTAAAAATGGGAGAGTTTCGATGGTTGAAGACTTTCCAGGAGATGAAGAACGGCGTTTGGAGTTGGTGAAAAAGATGTCTGATTTTTTTGAGCGTGTTGAGCGTTGATTGACGCAGATGAAATAACGGTGTCAGGTTCGCTTCTTTCTACTCCTGTTCATGGCGGGTCGGTGCGAGGGGGGTAATGGAGGATTTGCGTGAATTTATTTAACGAAGCGTATGCAGGGCTCAGTGCTGATTGGATTATGAGGTCCTATTGGGACTCCATTTATAGCAGCGGGTTGTTTGTTAAGGCGGCTTGCTCGGTTTCGAGTAGGGAGGGTTTGTGTGTTGATGGGGCTTATTGTAGATTTCCTGATCAGAATGGCTGGTCTGTAGAGGGTTTGTTTGAGGGTGTCGAATTTGGATATGGAAGTCCGGGTATAGACTTGTTGGAGATGATCGTTAATGAGGCGGCTTGTGCGGAGGTTCTTATGGAGGCCTGTGGGCGGTATATCGTTCGCCATCCTAAAGATGAAGCTCTGTTGCAAGACGCGATGGATAGGATTCGGGAATGGTAGGGGCGAGAATGGGATGGTGACGAGTTGGTTTAATCGATTTTTTGGCGGGGTTTATAGGGGTCTTGAATAGCTCGGAAGTCATTAAGGGCCTTTATCGCACCTCGGAGGAGGACTTCGTTTTGCTGGAGGTCGCTTTGACGGCCTTTATGGTGGATGTGCGGAAAGAGTTTGATGCGGATGTTCTGGAGCGATGTGTTCTTGCTGACGGAAGCTGGGAGATTCCGGTGGAAGAGAGAATTGTTGTTATGAGAAGGGCGAAGGAGCTAGGTGCTTCTTCTGCAGCGTTTTTGACTGACTACTTCGTCTGCACATTTGGATCCGGGGCCGGAACATGCGGAGGCTCAGCTTATGTTGAGGGCCATTCTTCTGCTTGATCGGTATTCTGGACTCGAATAGATGCTCTCGGAAGGGCGCTTGTGACAGAGATTCGAAGATCGGTGGCGCGATGGTGTAAATAAGCCTCGCCGGTGTTTTTGTTAGCCTGTCATAATTCGCTCAAGTTAAGGTCTCACGGAAGACACCATGCACGTTTCTGATCTCGTAAGTCTGATTGGCGCCAAAGGTAGCGATCCGCAGCTTGTGGATTGGTTCGAGCAGCACGGAATCGGCAAGCCGCCGGTGTCCGTTACGGCGAATCAGGGCACCAAGAGCGTCAAGGACAAGCGTCATGAGATGGAGTACTACTTCGGGTTCGACATCATCAACGACCGTTTCTATCCGCCGGTAGACGGCCCGCGCGGTGGCTTGCTCTGCCATCTGCAGTCCGTGTTGCTGTTCTCACGCAAGCCGAAGGGCAATGTCGCGTTGCCTGCTGGGTTCTGGGATGGTTTCGTAGGGCCGGATGCCGACTTTGACGAGTGCATGACGTTCTTCGATGGGAACGTGGACACGTATACCGATACCCAGTTGTTTCAGAAGCCGCTTGGCGCGGACGTGGAGCTGAAGCTTTGGTTCTGCCCCAGGAAGCAGCGGGTGGAGACAATCCAGGTGAGCATCGTGCAGGATCGCCAGTTCATAGGGCACCACGAGTTCGATCAGGCCAACGTGCATAACACGGTGAAACCCGCGGCCACGCTGGTGGTCAAGTGGCTGTTCGACGGGCGTCATCTGCAGCTGCCAGACGATATCTATGCCCATGGGCTGGCTGATGATCATGCCGGGATTCTGCAGTTCGTTCGCCAGCATCTGAATGGTCATGTATGGGCATCGCAACTTAATGACGATCAGGTGCTGCGGCAGGTACTGAGTCACACCCAGACCAGCAGGGCGCTGAAACTTTCGAATGGGGAGTCGCTGGAGCTGTTTGCGCAGACGCTATACCTGCAGGCCGCGGGTGCATGGGATGCGTATCAGGCGGTCTACAACGATGATTCCCTGGACGACTGGGCTGGCTCTGTTGACCGGTTTCGGGAATCGGTGGTGCTGGATGCAGGACAGCGGCAGGTCTTCGTCGGCATGCTGCATGATGCCTATCGTCTGGCTGCGGCGGATAAGGCATAAGGCAGCTCGGGTCTGGATACGACCGAAGCTGGATTCTGTTCCAGCAGCCCTCCTGTGCTCTCGGACAAGCCGCGGTTCTCGGCGACAAGTTTGTTTTAGCAAGGAAGTGGGGGGCTTCATTACCCTTGGGATGGCTGCCCGCATTTCCTGTATGGAAAAAACCAAAGGCAGGGGGCTAGAATCGCCCAACGCGGGCCGGACGCCCGTTTGGGGCTGATGCAGATGATGAAGCTGGCGATGGCTTTGCTGCTGTGTTTGTGTTCGACGACCGGTTGGGCTGCCGTGGATCTGGGGCAGTTCATACGCAAGGATGAGTTCAACGATATCAAGCTGTCGCCCTCGGGTAAGTACTACGCGGCGACGGTACCGCTTGAAGACAAGACTGCGCTCGTCATTTTTACCCGCGAAGGCAATAAGCAATCCGGCATGTTCGTGCCGATGCGCAATGGGTATGTGAGCAGTTTCGATTGGGTGAACGACGAACGCGTATTGATCGGCATCGCCGAGAAGTTCGGGCTGCTGGATGAGCCGCGACCGACGGGTGAGCTGTATGCGATCAACGCCGATGGCGGGCAGGCGGACCTTCTGGTCGGTTACAGGGTGCAGGGAAACGGGGCGGGCACACGCATACAGCCGAAGAAGGTTGAAAGCGTTGCGGCCTTCCTGGTTGATCCTTTGCTTGCAGAAGACCGCAACGTGGTGATCTCGACCTGGCCATTGGGAACGCAGGAGCCGTTCACTCGTGCGGAGATTCTGGATGTAAATACCGGTCGCCGCACTGTGTCGGCGACGGTGCCGGTCCGTCGTGCGACGTTTGCGACCGATAATGCGGGCGTGGTGCGGCTGGCACTCGGAGCGGGCCTGGACAACCTCAGCAAGCTTTACTATCGCGACGCCGCTGGCGGCGAATGGCGCTTGATCAATGACCAGAAGGTGAGTGGTCGTATTGAACAGCCTTTGGGCTTTTCGGAAGACAATACGCTTGCCTACCTGCGGGTGCTTGGCGACGGGGTGGGGCCGGACAGTGTCGTGGCGTGGAATACCATCAGCAATGAACGCCGCACGGTGTTGCGTGACGATACGGTTGATCCGTGGACCATCATCTATCGCCGCGCTACAAACACTCCTGTAGGTGCACTGTTGATGGACGGGCGACACCGAAGTGTATTCTTCGATGACTCGGTGCCTGAAGCGCGCTTGCAACGCAGTCTCGAGGCGGCATTCCCTGGCCAGTCGGTGCGGGTGACATCAAGCAGCAAGGATGGGCGGCTACTGATGGTAGGGGTGTGGTCAGGCAGCAATCCCGGTGACTTCTACCTCTACGATCCAGCTGCCAAGAAGCTGGATTTCGTTGTGGCCAGTGGCAGCTGGATCGATCCGGATGCTGCCGCCGTTGTCGAGCCTTTTAGCTTCACTGCACGCGATGGCTTGAAGATTCATGGTTATCTGACCAAGCCACGTGGCGCGACTGGTGCGCGGCCGATGGTGTTGATGCCGCATGGTGGTCCTTACACCATATTCGACGAGTGGCACTACGACCGCGATGCGCAGATGTTGGCTGCTGCTGGCTACACGGTGATGCAGGTCAACTACCGGGGATCGGGCAATTATGGTTGGGCCTTCAGTCGTGCGGGTGCACAGCAGTGGGGTGGAACCATGCAGGACGACCTGACCGACGCTACCCGCTGGGCGAGCCGCGAAGGTCATGCTGATGCGGCAAAAATCTGTATCTACGGCGCCAGCTATGGTGCCTACGCGGCGCTGATGGGCGCGGCAAAGGAGCCCGCGCTATACCGCTGTGCCGCGGGCTATGTGGGTGTCTACGATCTACCGATGATGCTGCGCGCAGATGTGCGCGCCGCTCGCAGTCTTGGCAATTCGTCGAAGGATTGGGTAGGTGATGATCAGGCTGCACTGGCGGCTGCGTCGCCGAACCGTTTTGCTGACCGTATCAAGGTGCCGGTGTTTCTAGCTGCCGGTGGCGAGGATGAGATCGCGCCGATCGAGCACACGCGGATGATGGAAGCTGCGTTGAAGAAGGCCGGCGTGCCGGTTGAGTCTTTGTACTTCAACACCGAAGGCCATGGTTTCTATACCGAACCGCATCAGCGCGAGTATTACGGGAGGTTGCTGGGCTTCCTGTCGCAGCACCTGGGGGGAGAGAAGGCGAAGTAGTCGATTGTTCGGGGTGCGGGCGTCGGCCCAGGTCTATTTTTTTGTGGGAGCGGTGTAAACCGCGAAGCTGCTGCTGTGTCAGGTTGCGGATGTTGCTGGCGTGCAAGCGGTACGAGCTTCGCGGCGTCAGCCGCGAAGCTGATGCTGTATCAGGTTGCGGATACTGATGTTCGCAAGCAGTGCTAGCTTCGCGGCTTACGCCGCTCCCACAGAAGCGGGGGTTAGCGCACGCCGTGCATCATCCGCTTCAGCAAGGGCGAGGTCAGCAGGGCGACTACCGCGCAGCCCAGGCCTATCCACATCAGCAACCAGAACAGGTGTTCGTAGCGGCCGGCGGCCTCGGCGATGTTCATCACTTCGCCTTCGGGTACGTCGATGGCGGCGAGCTTGCCGAACAAGGCTGCCAGGGTTTCGGAGAATGCGGTCGCCAGGAACCAGGTGCCCATCATCAGGCTGACCACGCGCGGTGCCGCCAGCTGGGTGACGGCTGACAGGCCGACCGGCGACAGGCACATTTCACCGATCTCCAGGATCAGATAGGCCAGCACCAACCACCACACGCTGGCCATCTGCCCGGTTGCCCCTACCTGCTGCGCCGCCAAGGCCAAAGGCACGAATGACAGCGCGCCGAACACCAGACCGAACGAGGACTTCAACGGCTTGGACGGATCCAGCCGACGCTTGTCCAGCCATGCCCACAGTGCAGCGAACAGGGGCGCAAGCAACACCAGGAACAGCGCGCCAAGATAGGTCAGTGAACCGGCGCTCTGCGGCAGCACCAGGCAGTCGCGGATCAGCATCACCAGCATCGCGACAACGATGACGCCGAACAGCAGGCGCGGTGCATTTGATGCCGGATTGCGATCAGACAGGCGTGCGGCGACCACGAAGCCCAGTGGCGCCAGCAGCAGCGAGACGATGGACCACGGCAGCGGCGTGCCTTCACGGATCACCAATGACGGCACCAGATCCTTGGTCAGCAGGCGGTCGGTGAAAGTGACCCACGAACCATAGGTCTGCTCATACAAGGTGAAGAACACCAGCGCCATGAAGATCAGCACCATCAGCGCGGTCATCTGCTGGCGCTGTTCCGGAGTGCATTGCGTACCAGTGAACCAGGCAAACCACAGCAGCACGCCGCCGAGCACAACGATCATCAGCATCAGCGCGAGGCTGATTTCGCCGCCCAGTGCGAACGCGCCGTTGGCGGCAGCCCACATCAGCGCCGCAACCGGAATGATGCCGGCGATGGCAACGCCGTAGATCAGCCATTCGCGCGGCACGCCGAACATGCGCTCGCGCAGTGTCGCCGGTTGTGCCGGCTCGGCATGCCCGTGCAGGTACTTCTGCCCCCACAGGAACATCGCCAGCCCGACCAGCATGCCGATGCCCGCCGCGCCGAAACCGTACTTCCAGCCATAGGCTTCACCGAGGAAACCGCAGACCAGCGAGGCGAACAGGGCGCCGAGGTTGATGCCGGCGTAGAACAGTGAGAAGCCCGAGTCACGGCGCGGGTCGTTCTCCGGGTAGAGCTTGCCGACGATGGTGGAGATGTTGGGCTTGAGGAAGCCCACACCCATGATGATCAGCGCCAGCGACAGGTAGGTGATCGACAACGCGGCTTCGTCGCGTACCACTTCGCCTGCTACGCGTTGCGCTTCGTGGCCTTCGAATGCCATGCCGATGTGGCCCAGCACCAGCAGGATGCCGCCGAACACCACCGCTTTGCGCATGCCCAGCCAGCGGTCGGCCAGCAGCCCGCCGAACACCGGGATGCAGTAGACCAGGCCACCGTAGGCGCCGAGCAGGTCGAGCCCGGCCTTGTCGCCGAACAGGTGGTACTTGGTGAGGTAAAGCAGCAGCAGCGCCTTCATGCCGTAGAAGGAGAAGCGCTCCCACATTTCGGTGAAGAAGCAGACGTAGACGCCCTTGGGGTGGCCGAGGAAGTCGTCGGAGCGGGGGCGGCTCAATGCAGTTGCGGTCATCGGTGGTGCCGGGTGGGACAGCGGCCGAGTATAGGACCGCTGCCCCGATGCTGCGCGTTCAGAGATAGCGCAGCCAGGCCAGGTCGCGACGGCGTGCCTTGAAGCGGGCAAAGGTGCGGGTGGCGGGGTAGAGCAGCACGGCCAGCACGACGCTGATCAGCAACAAGGCCGACACCGATTCGACCGCGAAGTAGGGGCCGTGGTTCGCGCCCCAACGCGCCATCGCGGCCAGGTATAGGAGCTTCAGCACATACAGATGCAGCAGGTAGAAGAACATCGGCGCCGCGCCGATCCACGCCAGTGGCTGCAACCACGCTGCGATGCGTGGCTGCTCGTACAGGCGCAACAGCAACAGGCCGATGCCCAGCGTCAGCAGCAGGAACAGCAGCGAAGGTGGGTACTTGGTGACGTTGAGCAGGCTCATCAGCGTCGTCTGGGCGTCGGTGAAGCGCAGCCAAGGGTGGTCGCCGTAGACATTGGCGGCACGCAGCAGTACGAAGCCGGTCAACATCGCCGTACCGGTGATCAGCAGCCAGCGCTGGCGTTGCGGCGCCGACCGGTTGCTGGCGTACCACGGGCCCAGCACGTAGCCCAGGGCAATCACGCCGATCCACGGCAGCAGCGGGTAGGAGGTGCGCAGGCGCAGGCTATTGCCCAGTTCGATCCAGTCACGCTGGTGCAGGATCTTCCATAGCGTCTCCAGTACGCCGTTGCCCTGGGCCTGCAGCGGATCAAGCAGGTTGTGGCCGGCAATGATGACCACCGCCAGCACCAACAGCAGCTTGCGCGGGAGCCACAGCAGGCCGGCCAACGCGATCATGCTCAGGCCGATGGCCCAGATCACCTGCAGATAGAGCGTGCTGGCCGGGAACTGGAAGGTCCAGGCGAAGTTGACCAGGGTCAGCTCCAGCACCACCAGGAACAGGCCGCGCTTGAGCAGGAAGGCTGCAGTGGCGCCGCGCGGATCGGGCTGGCGTTGACCATACAGCCACGCCGACAGGCCGGTGAGCAGCACGAACACCGGGGCGCATAGATGGGCCAGCAGGCGGAAGCTGAACAGGGCGGGTGAAACCGAGCCCACGTCCATCGGGTCGCTGACCTGGTGCTGCAGATAGAAGGTCTCGCGGACATGGTCGATCAGCATCAACAGCATCACGGTGCCGCGCAGCTGGTCGATGGAGGCCAGGCGTGTGGTCAGGGCAGGGGGCATGCGGGGGAGTCTTGCGGAAAAGATATAACATAACATCACTGGTCGGCAGGGGCGACTTTGCCGATATGGCCAACAGAAGATGCGGATTCGCGGAATTACCGGTGCGGCGGGCATCGGCGCTGCGTTCAGGCTGGACTTGCCGTTAAGCGGGCGTTAGCGTGGCGAAGGTTTTTTTGCCATCCAAGGGCTTTCCATGAACAACGCTGCGCCTGCGCAGCTCACATTCCGCGCGGTGGTTCTTGCCGTCGTGCTGGCTGTGGTGCTGTCTGCCGCCAATGCTTACCTGGGCCTGTTCGCAGGCTTGACCATCGCTACCGCCATTCCGGCCGCCGTCGTCTCGATGGGCGTGCTGCGTCTGCTCGGTGGCGGCACCATCCTTGAAAACAACATCGTCCAGACCGGCGCCTCGGCCGGCTCGTCGATTGCTGCCGGCGTGATCTTCACGATCCCGGCGCTGGTGATCATGGGGTACTGGCCGGACTTCAAGTACTGGTGGGTGCTGGGTATCGCTGGCCTGGGCGGCCTGCTGGGCGTGCTGTTCTCGGTGCCGCTGCGCCGTTCGATGATCGTCGAAGATCCGCTTCCCTTCCCGGAAGGCAAGGCGGCTGCGGAAGTGCTCAAGGCCGGTGAAAACCCGGGCCCGGGCATGAAGATCCTCGGTATCTCGGCTGCCATCGGCGGCCTGGTGAAGCTGGCTGCGGCCTCGGGCCTGCGCATCTTCCCGGACGCCTGGGCGCAGTCGGCCTATGTCGGCAGCTCCAAGATCACCGCCTTCATCGGCACCAACCTGTCGCCGGCGCTGCTGGGCGTGGGTTACATCGTCGGTCTGAACGTCGGCATCGTGGTGGTGTCCGGCTCGATCCTGTCCTGGCACATCGCCATTCCGCTGTACCAGGCGTTCTTCCTGGGCGGTAACCCGGACCTGGCCGCATCGCTGGCCAATGCCGGTTCGGCTGAATCGGCGTTCGCCATCTGGGGTTCGCAGATCCGTTACCTCGGCGTCGGCGCCATGTTGATCGGCGGCGTCTGGACCCTGTTCTCGTTGCGCAAGTCGCTGCTCAATGGCGTCAAGAGTGGTTTCGCTGCTGCCCGCAAGAGCAGCGGCCCGGCGCTGGCCGAGACCGAACGCGACCTGCCGATGAAGTGGATGCTGATCGCGCTGATCGCCTTCACCCTGCCGCTGCTGGGCCTGTACCAGGCCATCGTCGGCCAATGGCATGTCTCGATCCCGATGACCATCATCATGATCGTCGCCGGCTTCCTGTTCGTGTCGGTGTCGGCTTACCTGGCCGGCCTGATTGGTTCGTCCAACAACCCGGTCTCGGGCATCACCATTTCCACCATCCTGTTCGCCTCGGTGGTGCTGGTGCTGCTGCTGGGCAAGGACGGTCTGATTCCGGTTGGCGTTGGCGGTGCTCCGCTGGGTGCGGTGGCCGCGATCATGATTGGTGCGGTGGTCTGCTGTGCGGCTGCCGTTGGCGGTGACAACCTGCAGGACCTCAAGGCCGGCTATCTGGTCGGTGCCACCCCATGGAAGCAGCAGTTGATGCTGGGCATCGGCGCATTCTCCTGTGCCCTGATCATGGCGCCGGTGCTGAACCTGCTGGCCCATGCCTACGGTATCGGTGCGCCGACCGCCGAGCACCCGAACTCGCTGGCAGCTCCGCAGGCCAACCTGATGGCCTCGGTTGCACGCGGCCTGTTTGGCGGCGAACTGCCGTGGACGATGATCGCGTTGGGCGCGGGCGTTGGCGCGGTGATCATCGCCCTCGACGAATGGCTGAAGAAGACCGGCAAGCGCTTCCGCGTGCCGGTGTTGGCTGCTGCCATCGGTATCTACCTGCCGCTGGAACTGATGGTGCCGATCTTCCTGGGCGGCCTGCTGGCCCACCTGGTCGAGCGTTTCCACAAGCTGCGTGCCGACGACGAAGAAGGCCGTGACCGCGTGCACCGCCCGGGCGTGCTGTTTGCAGCTGGCCTGATCACCGGTGAAGCCTTGATGGGTATCGCAATCGCCGTGCCGATCGTGGTCAGCGGTCAGGGCGACGTGCTGGCATTGCCGCTGGGCGGCTTTGCCGATACTTGGGCGAGCGTGTCGGCCTGGGTTGGCCTGTTCGTGCTGTTCCTGGTTGGCCTGCTGATGTACCGCATTGGCAAGAAGGGCGAGCCGGCGGCGAAGGCCTGAGGCGACTGACCAGGCCGTGGCGTTGTCCCTTCTCCCGCTTGCGGGGGAAGGTGCCCGGAGGGCGGATGGGGGAGCATTTGATTTTGACTTGGCTGTGGGTGTAACGGCGCGCGATAAATCGCCCGCCCGAACTGAGATAAATGGACAGGGCGTCATCTTGCACGCCCTGCAAGGAAATTGCATAGGGCGGAATCCCCTCCGCCCAGGCTGATCACCCAGTCGTATAGATCCGTTCCGTCCTGGCTACCGGCTTCCCGGCCCCGATCGTGTACTTGATGGGGACGCTCCGGCCAGGGAACCGGTCGAACAGTCGCCGCATCTCCGGGTGGTCATTGATGGTCAGAATGGTCCGGCCCTTGCTGTTGGCCATGACCTCGGCCAGCTCCTCGTACTGCTCGATGCCGAACCCCTGGCCATAGCCCTCGGTCTCCCAGTACGGCGGATCCATGAAGAACAGCGTGCCGGGCGTGTCGTACTTGGTCATGCACCGCTGCCAGGGCAGGTTCTCGACCACCACCCGATGCAGCCGCAGGTGAGCGTCGCTGAGATCCTCCTCCAGCCGCAGCAGGTTGATCCGCTTGGGTGACGCGCCGAAGCCAGGCGTCTGGCCCGTGGCCTTGCCGCCGAAGGCAAGACGCTGCAGGTAGAAGAACCGCGCCGCCCGCTGGATATCGGTGAGAGTCTCCACGTCCTGCAGCTGGCACCAGCGGAACATCTCCCGGCTGGTCAGTGCCCAGCGGAACTGGCGGACAAACTCCTCCAGGTGGTTGGCCACAACGCGGTAGAGCATCACCAGCTCGCCGTGGTTGTCGTTCAACACCTCCAGCCTGACTGGGTCTCGGGCAAACAGCACGGCTGCACCGCCAGCGAATGGCTCCACGTAGGTCGAATGTGGGATTTCGGAGAGCAGCGGCAACAGGTGCTGCAGGAGCCGGGTTTTGCCTCCCGGCCAAGGAAAAAGGGTTTTGGTCTTCATGATCTCAGCCTTTGCGATGATGGTTACCGAGACTGACTACGCCTCCGGAGGCGTCAGGGTCTCGGCCAATGCCACGCGGCTGATCGCGTGTGTAACGGCGGCGGGTTGGCACCGGCAAGTGCCCGCCCGTCGCCCTGATTGGTGCCCTACGGTGTGGGGGTGTACTCGGCGGTGTGCTGGTACACCTGCAGGCTGTCCAGCCCGTCGCGCTGGCTCTGAATCTCGATGCGCAGCGTTCCTGCCGCCGTCGGGGAGTAGCTGCTGGCGGTGCCTACAATCCCAGTCTCGGCATGGACCTCGATGCTGTCGAGGATCCATCGGACGGTGTAAGTCGTGCCCGGCTCAGGGCCGATGCTGGCCACGGTCTGGTCGACCAGCTGATCCGCCTGGGCCTTTCGGTCGCGGTGGGCCCAGGCCACATCCACCTGCCCGGTCAGCGCCGATGGCCAGGCCTCGCCGTTGAACGTCACCGCCGCCGGCGGGTACGGCCGCACTGCGCGCTTAGCGAACTCAACCGACATGGCCACGGCATCGTCAGGGTTAAGCTGGGCAACGGCCGTACTGGTCAACAGCTTGACTTCGATGACCTCGCCTTCCGTGTATTCGGTCATGTTGCTGCTGGCCGCCTCGTCATATACCCAGATCCGGCTGCCGGCGGCGTGGTCCATCGGGACCGTGTCGGCACAGCCACGCCCAACTGTGACCGTGCCCGCCACCGTATCGATCGCATCGATGCGGACAATCTCCCAGTCCCACAGTGCTGCGGCTCCCAGCGTGACCTGGCTGGCGCGCCCCATGCCAGCAACCGGAATCACGGTTTCGCCGGCAACCACGACATCACCCAGGGGATCGCCGGCAACGACGGCCACGGGGCACCAATCGCCCGCCATCTCCACCACGTAGCCGGCACCGGCGGACGCCACCGCCAGCCCATAGTTCTGGCCACCCTGCGCTGGCTGATCGGCCATCGCAAGCAGATAGCCCACGTCGGCGGGCAACGCGTCGAGATTGGCCCGATCCAGGCGCTGCACCAGCTCGATGTAGGGCGCTTCCATCGCTGCCTGGGCGGTAATGGGATAGGGCGTCGGGTCGGGGCTGGTATCAATGCCGCTTTCCACTGCGACGAACGAGGTCTGCGGCAGGCTGTAGATGTCCTGTGTTGCCGTGATCTTTACCGCACCGCTTCTGAGCGTGCCAGCCTGCTTCTCACCCAACAGGCAAACCATATCGGCAATACGGCGCTTTTTGGATTGCAGCCTGAAGTAACGGTTCGGGCGCAGCGCCCGCACCGCTTCCGGCATGCATGTCAGCTCAAAGGCGATTGTGGGCGTAACAGTGTTGCGCAGGTCACGCGCGGCGACGATCAATGCCAGCCCGCTGCTGGGAATCTCCGGATAGCTGGCCGTCTGGTGAATCACGCCGAAGGAGTCGATAAGGCCCAGGGCCTGGACTGGTGGCGTGGTGACATCCTCCTTCCGGCACGGGTCGAAATATTTCACGCTGACGCTGTTGATCGCGCCATCCACCACGGAAGGCTGCGCCGAGAAGGACAGAATGTCGTCGTCGGTGATGATCGGCAGGCTGTCCAGGTCGTAGTCACCCCGCGCCAGGTCCAGGTAGTACTGTCCGTCGATGAGGCTCCGGCTGACGCTACCGCCAATCAGGTTGCAGATGCGCTGCTCAAACTCCTCCAGGCTCTCCGACGCCGGCTCAAATGAAGTGCAGATCCCAAAGCCTTCGTCGAACAGCTTGTCGGCGGCGGCGCGGTAGCTGGCCTCATTGATACTCCCGACCGGCTCCCGGCCAATCTCCGAGTGCGTGCGCGCGTAATAGAGCGCATGCGCAGGGTTCATGGCCCAGTTGTCGGTATTGAGGAACGTCCACTGCAGGCGCATCTTCGACGTCATGCTCACGTGCAGCAGCGGCTTCTGCCCGACCGCCATCGGCGAGCCGCCCACGCCCACGGGCGGGGTGTGCTCGACCGTGAAACGCTCGCGCTGTAGGCGATACCGCAGCACGCCGTCGCGGACGTAGGACAGGATCACGTCAGAAGCGCCCACGTTGAACTGGCGAGCGTCGTCGAAGGTTAGGCGCGGATGGACGTGGTCGGCGGGCAGCGCCGTGGTCGTCATGCCGGGGAGCGCAGGGTCATACCAGCGCAGCCAGGTCGCGCCGTCGGCATCGATCACGATCAGGTTGGCGTCGCCGTTCTGATTGAAGGTCAGCGACAGCGCCTTGACCACGGCCGAGTGCGTGAACAGCACGGTCTCCGGTACGCCCTCGGCCGCGATCAATACTTGGCCGCCGTCAGCCCGCGCGGTCCACAACCGCACGAGCAGCCCCTGCGAGGGATCCTGCAGGGCGACCGGCCCCCAATGCTGCGAAACCCCCAGCTGGCCGGTGTAGGGATTGATCCAGCTGCCGCGTACCGGCGACGACGACAGGTGCTCCTGTGGCAGCACTATACGTTCCCCAGCACGGTAACAACCGGGAGCTCGAGCACCTGGCTCGACAGCTTCTCGAACGCGCCGCTCAACAGCACCTGATGCACCATCTGGAGGCTGTAAGCGTTGGCCACGTCGCCGTGGCCGATGATCAGCGAACGAATACCCGGTGACGCGATGTTGCCGTTCAAGAGCGGCAGTTGGAGCACCTGGCGGCTTCGCTTGGACCCGGCCACATAGGGGTCTGTACTCTTGACGGTGAAGCGATTGCTCGCCGTCGATGACATTTTGACGTTGGCATCGACCGCGGTGAAGGAAGATGCCGCACTAACGCAGCAGCCGATGCCTTGCTCATAGTTGCCACTACCGGCGCCAACAGCCAGGCGACCCGATGGAAACTCGCGCTGCTTTCCCCACGCATAGTCGCCGTTCATCGCCACCGCGCGCACTTCATAACCGAAGGTGAGCGGGCCGGTCGGCGTGTTGACGATCAGCTCACCGGTGAGCCCCCAAATGCCGTAGTACCGCCGCTTATAGGTGACCCTGACGAATTCATCGGAGAGCGTGGGAACAACCGTCGGGTTGCCACTGCTGTCCTTCACTAGCGCTCGGGTCAGAATTCGAGTCGGGACCGCACCCGTGCCGTTCACGAGCGCCAGCTCGGCGATGTTGCCGACTACAGCCCCCTCTGCGCTCTGGAACACCGACGTGAACTCGACATAGGGCGGCCGCGCATCGGTGTTGATCACCTTGTCCGAGGATACGAGGGTGTAGGCGCCGCTGGTTCCAATCCGGCTATCGAGGCCGGCCTGACCTTCTGCAGGCTCGGAGTTGCCGGCGCCGAAGATCACGCCATTGATGTCCATGCCGCTGGCGAGCGAGGTGTTCGACGCCATCTGGTTAAGCGCGTTGATCAAGAACAGGTTCTTTGTTTCCGCACCGGCATAGGTACACAGGTCGCCGCGGAACTTCTCAATGATGAAGCGACCCTCGATGCCGAAGCCAAGGTCGATGCGGTGCTTTTCGTCATCAGGGTACATAGAGGGTCGCCTCTTCTAGAGTGAATGAAATGGCTGCTTTCTCGGGGCTGGGCGATTGGTCGATGGGGACGACGGCTACGCGGAGCACGGCGGGATCGAACGCGATGGACATGACGGCCGCGTCGCTGTACGTGCCGAGTTGGTTGATCGGCTCCCTCAGCGTCAATGCCTCGAACATAAAGGCGACCGCTACGTCGTCGCGCACCGGCTGCACTTCGGCGACAGGCGGACGCAGCGTCGCGGGCTCAAATGCAAACGCCATCCCCGCGCTCGCGTCGTAGTCGCCTGCATATCTGAGCAGGTCGCGCATGGTCACGTCCTGGAGCGCAAACGACGGCGCCACGCCTGATGCAGCTTCCTGGGGGTACGGCGTGCTGGTGACGTGGATGTACGGGTCCGCGCCGCTGCAGGTCGGCATCGGGATCGCGGCTTTGCCTGGATACCAGCACTCGCCGTCCCAGCCTTCGCGGATCTTGCGGATCTTGTGACTGGCTTTCTGCGGGTACGGGTTCATAGCCCCGTACTTGCCTGCGAAGGCGAGCGTCGCGAACCCGCGCCAGGCGGGCTGCTGCGGCCCGAAGATTCCCGACAGGCGGCTGTTGGGCTGTTGTGTGGCTTCACCGAACATCAGGTCGACCGAGCCGACGATGCCGCCTTGGTCTTTCTCGCCGCCCCACAGGGTTGGCGCGTTGATATGAATCGTCTGGCTGTGCGTGGCCTCGCCGCGCCATGCGGCCTTGTCGCCGCCCCTGAATTCCAGGTAAGCGTCGATCGGGCCAATGCCGAGGCCGCTGTGGAAAGCCACCTCGTACCAGTAACCAACAGTGGCGCTCTTGCTCTTACCGCCCATTGCTGGCCTCACATTCGCGCGCCCAAGCGACCAGCGCCAGGGCCAAACCATCGCCAGTTGCTTCCAGCTTCGATGCCGGGATGCCTTCGCGAGCGAATGCCTGGTAGTTCAGCCCGTGCGTCATGAAGAAGGCCCGCGCACCGGCGGCACAGAAGCCAGGCTTCCTGCCGAAGCCCGGAATGCTGCGCAGGTGGGCGGTAGTGACGGTCAGCTCTGCCATCACTTCTTCCCGCCCTTCGACTTGATCGGCACGGTGCCGGTGACTTTCCAAGCGAGGATGAACTCATCGTTCACCCATACCGTACCGAAGTGGTGCTTCACGCTTTGCCCATCCTCAACGGTCGGCGCCTCGCCAGCCACCGGCTTTGGCGTTTCTGGCTTGGGCCGCATGGCGTAGGAGATAGCTGCCACAACGACCATGATGATCAGCTGGATAACCCACACCGGCCACACCGCTTGAATCGGCTTGGCCGGTGCGGCCGGTGCCAGTGCCATAACTGCCAGGCGGACAAACTGAGCAACGCTCGCCAGCACCGAGAACGCGAAAACGTACTTCTGCGCGGCCTCGCCCGACGGCGTATCCAGCCACCAGTGGCGCAGCCGCCAGATCATCACTTTGGCCTTCTTGCGAAGCGGGTGGACAGCAGGCATCAGCCCCATGACATGCTCACTCCATCAACAGGGTTCTTAACCGGCTTGAACAGGCTGCCGCCGTAGTTGTCGGTGTTGCTGCGCGCGTCGCAGGCCTGCCAGGTACGCGGGCAAGTCGGCAGTGCGAACACGGCATCGCCTGTGGCAGGGTTGGGGCCGCCCGGCACCAGCACCAGCTGCGTGCTCCCTTGTTCGTGCGCTGCCACTTCACGGCGTATCAGCAAGCCGTTTACGGCCGTCCAGGTGAGGAAGCCGCCGGCCAGCGTGAACGCGGAATCTGCAAAGGCTGGCGCCGACAGCCACTGGCTGGACGCAGCTGACAGCTCGCCGCTCACCTGCAGAACGGTACGATCCAGATTGCAGCCGCGCAGGCCGGTGGAGTACGGCGTCTTCCCACAGGTGCGCTGCCAGCAAGCCCCCTGACCACGGGCGCGGTTGTAGCCATTGCCTGGCTCGCAGGTCAGCTCAATTTCCGCATCGCCGAACCTAGGCTGGATAACCACCCCAATCCATTCCACGTTCGGTACAGCCCCGGGGCCAACATCGAACTCCATGCACACAACACCGATCGTGTCCTGCGGTGAGTAGGGATACCAGTTGTCACCCAGCGGCTGGGTCACCGGGTACTCAGGCGCGGCCGGATCGAGCAGGTACGCGATTTTGATGGTCAGCTTGTCCTTTGCCCGCTCGATCGTCTGCTTGATCGCGCTGCGTTCGATCTGCGCGGACAGATAAACCTTGCCGTCGACCTCGATGTCGTGATCGGCCGTGCAATACCGCCAGACCAGGTGTTGGCGGGTGAAAACGAACAGGTGGACCGGCTTGCGGCCGAAACGGTCAGGCAACATCGGGCACCACCGCTTGCCACCCCAGGGTGGCTGTGGCGACGCCATCAGCGTCCGTCACATGCTCGATATCGATCTTGTCACTAGCACCAACGCACAGAGCGATGAAGGAGATCACCCTGATCTGCGATGCGGCCAGGGTGGTGCTGGCCAGCGACTGATCCAGCATCAACATCTCGGTATTGCCGGCTGCCGTGGCACCGGTGATACGGCGATAAAGCACCGTACCGTCGCGCAGCTCGATGCGCACGTCGGCGCGATTCGGGATATCGAGGCCGTGAAGCGTGTAACCGGCCCATTCGACCGTCAGCTGCTTACTGCCACCGGGAATGTTCCCCACTGCCAGCAGGTCTGCGGTCCAACTGGGCACCCACATGGGCATCGACCGGCCTGCCAGGGTGTAGAGCAGCGAGCGGAACCAAGTGTGTTCTGCGCGGCCAAAAAGTTTCCAGTGGCTCTGCTGGGTACGCAGGCCTACGCGTGCCAGGTCGTGGACGAACGGCAGCGCCGTGCCGTAGTCCACGCCCAGCAGCGACCGTTCCACGGAGCATTCGGGGTCGGTGCTTTCGTCGGGCCGGACATCGAGTACCAGGTGGCCCCGATAGAGGCCGGCCCCACTCAGCGTTGGCCAATCGCACGACTCCGAAATGTCGAAGGTCAGCGTCCGGTTGCTGACGTCATCGTTCAGAAGGGTCTCCTGAGCACTACCATTGAGACGGGCACGGCGCAGCGGGTACAGGCGCGCCCCCATTGGGGCAGCTGCAGCACCAGCGGCCAGTTGGATGTGACTACTCGCCACGACGTCGACGTCCACTACCTGCCACGTAGCCACGTCTTGGTAGATGAGTGCTTTTCCGCCTGCGGCAAAATCACGGCCCAGGGTCGAGCACGGAATCAGCAGGTCACCGGATGCCACCGGCGCGATCAGACATTGGACGTCAGGCCAGATCGGGAGCAACCAGGTGCCACTGTGTCCCGCAACCAGCATCGCCGCGATGCGCCGTTCCTGCGCACCGGACACGATGCGGAAGGAGAACGATCGGCGTGGACGCAGCCGCAGCGCGGTGTGCCGGGTCAAGGCCGTGGCGTCTGATTGCAGCACCCCCGTGGCCCATTCCAGAGCTTCACTGATGCCATTGGTCCAGTCTGGCGTTACCGGCCAGATTGGGGGCGTGTAGGTAGCGACCGCCATGTTCACCACTCCGCCTGGATGGCCTGGCCGTTCTGGCCAGCGATGGCCACAACAGCCTTTTCCATCGAGGGATGCTGGGAGAGGCGTTGCGCGAGCTGGTCTTCGTCCTGCAACAGATACACGCGCATGCGATTGGCCGCCGGCGGCACAGAAATGGTCGGCGCGGCCATGCTGTAGCTCGGGCCGGCCGAAATTGACGGCGGAGTGACCAGCCCGCCCTCTGCGTAGCCCGTCCACCAGTCGCGGAGGGCAGCCATGCCGCGACGGTTGAAGTCCCACAAGAAAGGCAGCGCGCCCGGCTGACTTACCACCTCACGGCGATGCACGAACTCCCCGGCGTGGACGGGGCCGGCGACCTGGTACTTGCTGCCCGGGCCGGTCCAGCCACCGTCCGCGAATCCAGCACCCGAGGCATTGGCAATCATCATCGCCGTGGCAGCTGCCTGCATCTGGACCGCAGCTGCAGTGACAGCCGCCGCGCCAGTGATCAGACTCGCACCACCCGCTCCCAAGGCCGTGGCGCTGGTAGTCACTGCGGTGGCACCAGCCGTTACCGCGCCGGCAGCGGTGGACAGCGCGACGGCCGATGCCTGGGTCGCCGCAGCACCGGCTGCTTCGGTGGCCACGTCCGCGCCCTTGTCGAACAGCATCGAGGTGACCTTGTTGGCCAGCTGCTGCGAGAGCTGCTCGGCGGCGAAGTCCGCCAGCCCCGTTGCGATCGACATGAAGAAGCTGCGGACCACCTCGTCCAGCTCGCCGCCTGCCGTGGCTAGCGACATAAAGGCATCCTTGAACGCCGTCTGGAAGGTGTCCCGCACGCTCTGCTGCAGCAGATTGGTCGTTTCGGCCATCTCCTTCAGCTTGAGGTCGATCTGCTCCACCGCAGCCAATGCGGTTGGATCACCCAGGGCAGTTGCTGCAGCCCGCATCTGGGGCACAAGCTCACGGAGCGTGACCAGCTTGTCCTTGTAAAGATCAACGATCCTTTGCTGGGCTTCGCCCTCGGTGATCAGACCGGACTGCAGCTCCACCTGGATACGCTGCTGCTCGAGCCCAATCTGGCCCATCGTGCGGTCGTAGGTCTCGCGCAGCCCCTTTAACTCCGTGCTCGCCTTGGTGAGATTGAGCAACTTGGCCACGTCAGCGGCTTCGCTCGTTTTACCGATGTTCTCCAGCTTCTGCTGCAGGCGGGTCAGTTCCCTGGTGGTCTTGGCCAGCTCGGCGTCCGGACCCTTACCTTCCAGCCGCGCCAGCTCCAGGCGCACGTTGACCATCTCCTTGGCCATATCGATACGCTGACGCTCGCCATCGAGCAGCTGCGCATAGTCCACCAGCTCACTTTTCAGGGCCTCGCTGACATCCTTATAGGCGCCTTGTTCGATCTCGTGGCGGATTCGTGCGGCTTCACCGGCCTTGGTTTGGCCTTCCTCCAGATCGTCCAACATGGACACCTGCTTCTGCAGGTTCTCCAGGTCACGCCGAGCGGCTTCGGTTGCCTTTTGCTCGTCGGTCTTAGCAGGCTTTCGCTTGCGCTCCTTGTACTGCTCCTGCAGCGCCTTGATGGCCTTGTCATAAGCACCACCGCTGATGCCGCCCTTCGTATCGAACACCACATCGGTCAGCAGTGGACTGTCGGTGTCGCCGGCCTCGGCCGCAGCACGCAGATCGCGGAACTTCTTCCCCAGCTCGGCCACGGCCTTGGCGTACTTCTCGGCCTTCGGCGCGCCGGCATCAAGCTGCTCCTGCAGCGCCTTGGCGGCGTTCACGCCTGCGGTCTGGATATCCTGGTTCTTCTTGTCGGCGGCAGCGCGCTCCTCAAGCGCGGCCTTCTCAGCTTCCAGCGAGGCGATCAGGGCGCGGATCCCTGGCTCGGCGCGGGCGGCGCGTTCTTGGTCCCCGCGGAAGCCCCAGCTGCTCTGCCGGCGCTGAATCTCCGTCAGTGCCTCGCGGGCGCGATTGAGGCGGGCGTCCACGTCATTGCGGCCCAAGTCCTTGATCGCTTGCCAGGCACTCAAGACTGCGCCCTTGACGCCCATCCATGCTTGTTCGAGGAAGCCGGCACGCTCGCGGGCCTCCCGAACCCGCTGCTCATGCACCTTCGCAAAGGCCTCGAGCGCGGCCTCGGCGGCTTCGGTCTGGCGCCCCTGCGCTTCCAGTGCCTGGACGTGCTCGTACACCTCCAGGGTCAGGAAGTTGTACTGTTGGTTCAGCTCCTGCAGCTGGGCGCTCGGCGCCTTGGCTAGGGCGATGATCTTCTGGGTGGTCTGCTCGATGCTGTCGCCTGTCAGCTCGGACAGGTCGAGAGCTGCACCGGTGGCGGTCTCCAGCATCCCGGCGGCGACCTTGCCTGAGTTCGCCAGCGCAATGACCGCCTTCTGCGCGTTACCGTACTCGCCGGTGGCGGCGGCAGTGGCGTTGCGAATGTTGGCCATCTGACCGGCCGTGGTGCCGGCCGCGTTGCCGCTGGCGATCAGCGACATCTCCAGCTGCTTGTTCTCCTGGTGCGACTTCCACACGGCGGTGGCGAACAGTCCGAGGACAGCCACCACGCCGCCGATCGCAACGCCATAGGCGCCCATGCTGGCGGCCCCGCGACTACCAAGGCTCAACAGTGAGTTGCCGGCGCCGGCAATGTTCCCCTGGGCCAGGTTGGTGCCAACCGTGGCCAGACTGCTGCGGATCTCGCGTGCGGTCAGCTTCAGGTCACCCATCTTGCGGCTGGTCGCATCTACCCCGGCATCCAGCTGCTGCCACTGCGCGCGCTGTGCAGCGATGCCCACCAGCGCCCGGTTGGCCTTCTCACGCGAAAGCGTGCCGGCATCGACGGCGGCCTTGAGCTTCTTCTCGTCGGCTTCCAACTTAGCCAAGGCGGCGGACGCCGGGTCGTAGGCGCGCAGCAGCTGCTGCACCTGCCGCTCTTCCTTGGCACGGGTGGCCGCCATCCGCTCCTTGTCAGCGAGCAGCCCTTTCTCCTGCTTGTTGAGCTTGTCGAAGATCTCGGACTGCTCTTCAGCCGAGACCAGTCCGCCGCGGATAGCGCGATCGAGCAGCTGCTCGGTCTCGGCCAGATCCTCCATCGAGCGGGCGCCGCGCTCCACCCGGCCGTGCAGCTCGGTGATGGATTGGATCTGCGCCGTCGTCGCGGCCTGCGAGGCATAGGCCGCTTGTACGGCTTCGCGCGCAGCGGCAGCCTGTTCAGCGGTGGCCTTGGCGCCACGGCTGGTGGCATCGGATGCAGCCTGGCTGGAGGCCAGCTGCTGATCCAAGGCGCGCTGATACTCCAGCGATGCCTGAACCATCTGCTTGATGCGGTTCGTGGCCTGTTCTGCGGTTTCCGCTTCGCGCTGCAGACCGGTCGCCGCCTGCTCCGCGGCCTTGCCCATATCCGCTACGCCCTTGGCATCGGTGCCGATGCCGGACAGCGAATCCTTGGCGGCTTTGCCACTCTTGCCGATACCATCGAGGCCGGTTTCCACCTGCCGCAGGGCGGTGACAGCCTGGTCAAGATCGGCGCGGATCTTGAGTGCGAGTTCCAGGTTGCCGTTGTTCTTCGCCACGGG
Organism: Stenotrophomonas sp. STEN023; assembly: GCF_056760135.1. Classification (NCBI taxonomy): domain Bacteria; kingdom Pseudomonadati; phylum Pseudomonadota; class Gammaproteobacteria; order Lysobacterales; family Lysobacteraceae; genus Stenotrophomonas; species Stenotrophomonas sp. STEN023. The sequence goes on from NZ_JBRREF010000011.1 coordinate 21,905, forward strand.
CGGTTACTCCAGTGCTTTGACCAGCCTTTCGGCGGGCTTCCCGCCAGCGAAGGCGGCATTCGTATCGATCACCCGATCACGTCGGGCGTGTCGCTCCCGGCGTTCCTCTTCTTTGAGGAACAACATCAGTTGCCGGTAGGTGAACTGGCCTAGTTCTGCGGGGGTTCGTCCGTAGCCGGCGCGGATGAGGGTTGCGTAGACGCGCCCCCAACCAATTGCCTTGCCACCTTTTCCTGCGCGGCCTTCCGCAGGACCCGCCGAATGAAAAAATGCGCGTTGGTCTGCCACCAGACCTGCGTCAGGAAGTCGCCGTCCTGGTCGCTCAGGCCCGTGATCCATTCCGGCTCGATATCGGCGGCGGCGGCGACAAGCTGCACCACCGCATCAATGTGCTCGGCGATGACGAAGGCGATCGCGTCGAAGCCCGGTGGTGCATCGGCGTCGGCGATCAGGCCATGCAGGGCGTCGGTCAACGGCTTGATCAGCGGTGCCAGCTTGGCGCCTTCGATGAAGCCGTACTCGCGGACCGTGATGCCACGGCCGGCGATGATCACTTGGCGGTCCGGATGAAGAACCTCCAGCTCCTTGGCACCTGCGGAGGCGCTCTTGCTGAGCGCCCCCGCTGCCGGCTGTTTGGCAACCTTCTTTGCCATCAGGTGGCCTGCTTCTGCAGCATGCGGCCGAAGCCACCCAGCACCGGATCCGCGGCGCGGCGGGTGTCGTACAGCACTGCGGCGCTGAGCGGCAGGTTGCCGTACTCGGCATTGATCAGGCCCAGGTTGCTGACCGGATCGAACCGGGTGCGCCACAGGTCGAGGATGACCGGCTCTTCGGTCTCCGTATTGATGCCATCGAACTGCAGGAACTGCACCCTGCCAGGGGCGGAGAAAAGCACGATGTTCTGCGCCGCCTCGTAGCTGTAGGCCGCCTTGAACGGCTGGGTATAGGTCGCGACGTCCTTGATCTCGACGATGTTGCCGCCGTGGCCCACCAGCCCATAGTGCGCCGGAGCAACCGTTGCCGGTGCGCCGGTGCTGTCGGTGATGACCAAGTTGCTGGCAAACGGGTGATCCAGCCGCACCAGATCCCCAGCAACCAGCCCGTTCGGGAAGGTTTCGCCAGTGACCGTCGCGGCGGCGATATCGGCAACGGTTGCCTGGAAGCCCATCGCCAGATTGGCCGCGGACCAGTAGTCCAGGGTCATGTTCAGCGCGGCAGTGGTGCCGGTGGCCAGACGACCGATCTGCAGGCGCTTGCCCGAGAACGATTCGTTCTTGTCGGTGTTGCTGGTGCCCAGCTCCAGCGTGGCCTCGGGCACGTTGCCGACCCAGCGCAGCTTGCCGATGTTGCCGTTGGAATCCAGCTCGCCCAGGCGAATGAAGCCCTGCAGGGAAAACAGAGAGCCGCTCATATCACTTCTCCTTCGCCGGTTCGGCGACCTGGTTGGCAACCAGCCAGTCACGCTCCGGCTCGGTCACCTTGATCTTTGCGCCGGCCTGGTAGGCCTGGCCGGCATGGGTGTGGTTCTTGGCGAGGGTGACCTCGACTGTCTTCTGCTGCAGCTTCTCGCTCACGCTTGCGCTCCTCCGATGGAGTGTTGTGTTTGGTAAACGTCGGCCCACAACACAGTGCCGGCGTCGTAGTCCTGGATATCGCCCTGCAGCAGCTGGCATGCACGTGCACCTTTCAGACCCGGCGGTACCCAACCGATCAGGGCGCCGCGCGTGGCGTTGAGCACGGCGGTGAGGTCGTCGGTCACGGCAGTGCCGCGGTCATCCCGGTAATTGCGCACTGCGACCACGACGGCAAAGGTCACGACCATCACTTGGCGCACCGCTGCCTGCTGGCCCGGCACGGCATGGCCCGGCGGGTTCGGGATGCCTTTCTCGCGGGCCAGCACCACATAGGCACACGGCGCAGGGAAGTCCTGCAGGCTGCGGATCGCCATGTAATCCGCCGACCCTTGAACCAAGCGCAGCACCTCGGTCGTTTCTTTCAGCCGCGCCTGGATGCCGCGCACGTCGAACGGAGCGGCGCTCATTGCCCGAAGTCCCGCAAGGTGTCGCTGGTGAACTGGCGCTCATCCGCCTGCCATTCCACCGAACCACCGCTGGGCGGCGGCAGCGGGTCATCAACGCCGAGGCTGAACTTCCCGTCGCGGGTCAGCTCCAGAAACTTGATGGCCTGCTGGTAGTCGCGCACTACCGGGTCGGTCCGCTCCTGCGTGTTGACCCGGTCCTTGTGCAGCAGGTAGCGGCCGATCCAGCGCGCCCAGGTGGCGACAATGCCCGGCACCGGGTCCAAGGGAACCACGTAGGCCACCGGCTTACGCATGACCAGGTAACCGTTGATCACGCCCTCCGCGTCCAGCAGCGCGTTGGTAATGACTGCCAGCGCCTCATCGGCAACCAGCACGTCTTCAGGCAACCAAGCGCTGCGATCGGCACCACGCAGGGTGGCGTCCATCAGATCGTCGGCGACGATCTGAAAGCGCTCCGGCGTGGCCACCTGTGCCAGCTCGCGGGCGAGCTTGGCATCGGCAAGGTGAGAGGGCGTGCAGTACATGGGCGCTTACTTCCCGCCCTTACCGACGGGCTTTCCCACCTGCTTCTTGGCGGCTGCCTTGTTGGCAGCGGCCTTGTCAGCAGCAGCCTGGTCGGCGGCAGCCTTGTCAGCAGCGGCCTGGTCAGCGGCAGCCTGGTCAGCAGCAGCCTGGTCAGCAGCGGCCTGGTCAGCGGCAGCCTGGTCAGCAGCAGCTTGATCAGCTGCGGACACTTCGCTCAAGAAACCGGCAGCGATCAACGGCGCAGCATCTTCGGGGGTGAAAGTTGCCGGACCCGGCGGTCGATGGGTGACGCCCTGGAACTTGAATGGCTGCAGCACTGCATGGCTCAGTGCGACAGCGAGGATGGACTTGGTCATGCGGATGCTCCTGGGAAGCTGCTACCGATCGGCGGCCGAAGCCGCCGATCGAAAGATCAGGGTTGACGGGCTGGCTTACGCCGCCGCTGCACCTGCGTTCTTGATCAGGTAGCCAGCAGTCATGCCCGACAGAACCGGGCTGGCGTCATCGCTGGTGCCGTAGATCCACGACTTGGCACTGGCATCCCAGTACGGCTTCTCCACCAGCGGCATCCCGGTGATCGCGTAGGTGTAGCCGTAGCTCGGCTCGGCCGAGTTGCCCTGGACACGGCCGTCGGCCGTCTTCACGCCATCAGCCACGTAGGCCAGGATCACGTCGTCGCCCCACACATCGCCGAAGTCATCGTTCTGGCCGGTGGCCACCACGGCTTCGCCCACGTAGACGTTCTTGATGTTCCACAGCTTGGCGAGAATGTCCGTGGTCACGCTGTCGCGCCCGGTGTACTTGATGCGCTCCAGGATCTTGGCGTTGAACTGCAGGGCGGCGAAGGCGGTCGCCGACAGGATGGCCACGTTGGGCCGCACGCCGATGGAGCGCCGGATCGCCTCGGCGCCGGCGCCGACATCCTCGGTCGGGTCGCTGGCGCTTCCGGTCCAGCGGTCGGTACCCACCAGGGTGACCTGGTGCTGTGCGTCGTAGTTGGCGGTGTTGCGGGCCAGCTGCGCGCAGGAGTACTCATGCTCCAGCTTCAGCACGCCCATGCCGCCGTTGACCGCATTGGCGCCCAGGTCGATACCCGGCACCTGGGAGGCGTCCACCATCAGTTCGCGCGGGACCTTGGTCTCGATGGCGTTCGGAACGATGGCATACGGCTTGCCGGCATAGCCGAGGTCGATGCGCTTGGTGTTGGCGCCGGGAGCGCGGCGGGTGTTGTAGAGGCGGAATGCCTCTTTGCCGAACTCGATCACCTGACCGCCATAGGACGGAACCGGAGCGATCGGGAACAACAGGTGGCCGACATTGCCGGGACGGACATAGCCACGAGCGTGCTCCGACAGAATCGGATCGACAACACGGGTCTGGGCAGCAGTTTGCTGGGACATGGTGGTTCCTTGAATGGTGGTGAGCAGGATCGAGGTCAGCAGGTGTGCCGGCCCGCGCGATCGCGGGACGGCCGGATCACGCGGAAGCGGTGATCAGTTCGGAATCAACAGCACTTCGATGCGGTCGCCATCTGCGGTGGCGGCGGTAAGTGCACGGGCGACAACCTTGCCGGCCGATGCGGTGACCGCCTTGCCTGCGGTGCCAACTTCCACTGCGGCGTTCTTGGCCACCGCCCCACCTGCTACGACGATGGCGGTTCCCAACACCGAGGTCGGTACCAGCTGACCGATGGCACCATTCGAGTCCGCGACGCCAACTGCGTTGGCGGCGGCGGCAGCGGGCGCACCGGCTGCAGTGATGAAGCGCTCCGCCGTGATTACGGCGGTGGCGAGGATGGACAGCGTGAGGAGCGAGGTCTTCTGCATTTGAGTTCTCCTGGCCTTGGGCCGTTTGGATTCAGCCGCCCAGCATCTGGACGGCCTGGAGGAAGGACACGTTGTGTGTGGCCGCGTAGGTCTTAGCGCGCTGGTGCAGATCCGCCCGAGCGGCATCGACCAGGACGCCCGGAGGTGCGGCAAAACTCACCGCAGCCGGAGCGTCACCAGCGCCCGACTTCTCGGAGAAGTCCACGCGCTTGGGCAGGCTAGTGAGCAGCTCGCGCAGCACCTCATTGGCCGGCTTGTTGACCGGAGCGGCGCCTTCACTCTCGGAGAAGTTCAGCGCAGTGCCAGCAGGCAGAGCCAGAAGCAGCTCCACAACTGCAGCCTGCTCACGCGGGAGCAGCTGGCCGGAATCAACCAGGCCTTCGGCGAAGCTGGTGACTTCCTTGCGCAGGTCGGCCGCTTCGCGGGCCTTGAGCTTCGTTTCCCTCTGGTCCAGGGCAGTGGCCTGATCATTGAGTTCCTGCTCGCGAGTGGCGAGCGCGGCAGCAGTTTGCTGGGACATTTCAAACTCCGTTGTTTTGTCATCGGAAGACGCCGCGAATGCGGTGTGTTGGGCGGTGCTCGAGTCGTCGTGCAGGGTCAGCTCGGCAATGGAGCGGATCTGCCACTGCGGGATGATCCGGTCGGCCTGTTCGACACCGTCGCGCTCAATGAACCAGTCGCGCATGCGCTGGAACAGATCGACGAGGGAATAGCCGACGCTGGTCAGCGGACCGGAGAACTCGACCGAACCATCGTTCTCGGCGAAGTTGGGTGTGGGCAACCCCTTCACTGCCGGCGGCTGCGCGCCCAAGAAGCCGATGTGGCGCAGGTAGTGCTTGCCCGGCGTCGGGTTGCCGGGCGAGCCGGGCAGATAGATCGAGGCGCTGATCTTCTTCATGCGACCGGCGTTTACCAGCTCGGCGAACTGCGCCTCGACCTGGTGCGGCTCGGCATAGAGCAGGCCGTCGCGTACTTCAAGCGAACGCGCCCAGCCATAGGCCGGTGCATCGATGTTGGGGTGCCCGACCACAAGCGGCGCTTCGGCCAACTCCGGGTTGTACCCCGCCACGATCTCGGCAAGGTCGGCATCGGTGAAGGTGTACGGCTTGCCGTCGGTGGCGACGTGCGTGCCGGACTTGAAGATGGCGAGAGTGGCGGCGGGTTTATTCATGGCGCCATCGTCGGCGCCGGTTCCACTCAGGTCATTTGAAAGAGTTCACAGCGTTTGACCACCCGCGCGCGCGATGCCGGGGTAAAAATCCGCCGTCATGCGATGCCGGGTAGACGATACCGCAGTCAGTGGCGCTGTCCGCGCCTCAGCGCGCTGTCAGACACCGAGAAGTACTGCCGGACGTGCGACGCTGGCGCGTGAGGCGTAGAAGCCCGCACAGGCGCCCTCATGCGTCATTCTGAAAACAGCCCACTGATGTGATCCGAAGCGATCGCGATCACTTCCTGCTCGTCCTCCGACGACAGCCCGAGCCAAGGACGTGCCGGCATCCGGATTTTGTACGCAGGCACGGTCACCCACTGCGCAAAGTTCGATTGCTTCATCGGTACGAACTTCGATCCCACCGATCCATCACGCTCCTGCTTGAAGTACGCCAGCGTCGAACGGGCGGGACGATCGATATCACCACCGAACTGCTGGATGGCGCCGTACTTGGCATTGGTGCCGACGAACAGCGTGTCGCCCACCACCTGATGCGCGAGCTGGTCGCCCTGCATGTGGAAGTCGAACCGCAGCATCGGCACGCCAGGGCGCTTTCGGTCCTTGTATTTCTTGTAGGACGGCGACAGTGCTGCCCAGGGCGTGCCGTCCGGTGCGACTTCGCGGGCGCCGCGATCGCGCGTGGCGCGCAGCAAGTACTCGCCGATATCGGAAAGCAGCAGCCGCAGGCCGTCGGCACGCAGCGCATTGTGGGCTTTGCGGATTGCCGGGGTGGCGGTGTCTTTAGAGATCTCGATCCGGGCGGCCATCAGATCACCGCCCCGTCCAACAGCTGCAGTCGCCCCGCGCTGATAGCGCCGCGCAGATCAGCCAGTGGCACCAGTGATGCGGTGCTGATGCCATTCGCCGCCTGTGCCTGCTGAATCCCGACATCAACGACGGCGCGACGCGGTCCATCGCCGGACAACACGTAGCGCAACAGGCCAGCGGCCTTGTCCAGCAATACCGCCAGCGGGCTACGCATTGCGGCCGGCAGGTTGGTGGCCACCGCTGCAGGCAGGTGCTGCAGCACGGCCGGCGAGTCGATCAGGATTGCGGCGGTCTGTGGCTTGACCGCCTCGGCCGCGAGTTTCCGCACCACGCCCTGGTCGATCGCGCCAACCAGGTACTGGCCGACGTTGCCACGGCCTGCAACTGCTGCGGCCCGCCACTCGGTGAAGCCTGCCTGCAGGGCGTCGGCCGCACGGGCCGGTGTCATTGCCTGGGCGGCAGATTGCGCAGCGGTTTCCGCCGGTAGACGGGTGCTCTTGCGAAGCGCGGTCTGCAGCGCACGCTCCAGCCCATCGCGCAGTGCGGGCGGTGTCTGTGGTCCGCCGCGAGTCGTTGGCCAGCCGCCGAGGCTGCGCCCTGGTGCATACGCAAACCCGGGGTCGATGCCCTCTGGCGTCTCCACTTCGACAGGACCACCGGGGCTGCGCTTGCCCACCAGTACCGTCTGCAGGTTGATCGGCGGCGCCTTGTCCGGCCCGGTCTTTCCCAGGCGCTTGAGGTCGCGATCGCTGAGGGCTTCGACGTAGCACTGGCAGCCCCAGCCGTTGGCCGGGAAGTAGAACTGCCACCACGGGTCGTCGCAGTGCAGGATCATGCCGTCCCACGCTTCATGCTCCGGGCGCGGATGTTCAACCGCATCACTGTGCCGGTAGCGCCACCACGGGCGCACCTTCTTCAGATCCTGCAGCTGCTTCCAGCGGCCGGCGTTGTAGCTCTGCCGCAGGTTGGTCTCGTAGATCACCCGCGAGCGCCAGTTCCGGCCGCCCTTGTAGTCCCAGCCGTAGGTGGAAACGATCCGGTCGAAGTCGCGCCGGAACTCTTCCAGCGTGGCACCGTCGGCTACCGCCTTCTCGATCGCGCGGGCGAAGTCTGCGACCAGATCATCGCGGTTGGCACCGGCAACCGCGAAGGAGGTGTCGTGCTCGGACTCCCACAGGTCCATCCAGCTTTCGGTCAGGACGTTGTGCTTGCGCCGGAAGAACTCGATCTGCTCGGCGAACGGAACGGTGCCGTAGCCCACGGTGGCCATACGTCAGGCTCCGCTTGACTGGTTCGCATCGAAGCGGCCCGCCAGTTGCGCTGCCGTCATCGCCTGGGCCATCGCCTGGGCGTATTCCTGCAGGTCCATATCCGGTGACAATGCCAGCACGTCGTCACGCAGCTGATCCAGCGATTGCGCGTTCTCGACCAGCTCGCGCAGCTGCTCGACCCACTTGTCGCCAGCCGGGCCGATATCGCGGTCGAGCTGGCGGGCCATGTCCGGTGCCGGGTCGGGTGCTTCGGCGAAGCCTGGATAGTGCCGCCGCAGCAGCTCGGTCACAGTCGCGCCGACCTCGGCAAACCGGGCGTCAGCGATCGCAGATGGCGGCAGCAAGGGCGCACCACCGCTGGCCGGTGCTGGAGTCGTTGGCTCCCATCCTTCGCCATAGGTGTCCTTGATATAGCCAGGCGTCGGCTTGTAGCCCAGCCGGCTGATGCCTTCATCGCGTTTGGTGCGGCTCTCCAGATCCTCGGGCTCTTCGGTGATGCGGAACACGCGAGGGATGGCCGCGCCGGGGAAATTCCACTCGGTCAGCCATCGCGCCGGGCCGGTGTTGAAGGACTCGCACACCAGATCCGCATCGGCCTTGATGATGTCCGCACGCACGTCAGCCTGCAGCTTGTCGTTGCCGAGCTTCCCTGGTGAGCCTTGGGTGCTGGCCGTTTGTCCCAGCACCACCTTCTGGATCGTCGCGTCCATCGTGTCGTGCAGCACCTTGTAGTCAGCCGTGCCGCTGCGGCCGGCTTCCAGCAGCTCGATCTCCATCTCCTTGGGCATGATGATGCCGCTGTCCACCTGGATGGCACGAGTAGCCTGCAGCAGCAGCGAGCGCTCCGGTGCGGAGGCGTTGGTGTCGTATTTGCCCACGGCGGTGGGCATGCCGAACTTCTCCAGGAAGATCAGCCAGAACTTGATGCCGTTGCGCTTGAACAGCGTCGGCCAGTACAGCCAGTGCGCCAAGCCCAGACCATAGGGCTCGTCGTCGTTGTCGGCGCCCGTGCAGAAGTTCCAGAAGTATGGTGCCGGGGCCGGCACGCCCTCCAACATGCTGGACATTGTCAGCAGCCGCAGGTCGCCTTCCTTGCCATAGCGGAACCGGCGACGGTTGCGCACCTTAATCGCATCGATGCCGATCCGTCCGCCATCCACCTTGTAAATGATCTCGGCCACGGCATACCCGTAGAACACGCCAGTCAGCATCTTGGTGGTGATGTTGTCCCAGCCGATCGCGTGCAACTGCTGGCGCAGGTAGTCCGCTGCCTGGATATCGATCGGCCGATCGCCGCCGGGATCCACCTGCCACTCGCACTGGGTGACCGACAGCTGGCGCTGGGCGAACGTGGACTTGACCTCGGGGTCGGAGAACACCTGCTCGTAGATCTGCAGGTCTCCGCCGCCACGCGCCCGCAGCACGCTGTCATAGGGCTGCAGCAGCGGGCCGGTGAAGCCTCTGGTGATATCGATGCCGTCTTCGGTGGTGGCGATCTCGCGGCCGAGTTCGGGGCGGGGCTGGTTCATAGGTAACCTCCAAAATCATTGCCGCCAGGGATCGTGCCGAAGCCGTCATCACCGAAGCCGCGGCCGATGGCCTCACCCATGCTGGGGCGGGCGCCGGCGGACTGAAACTCGATAGGGGCGTACTCGGTGCGGGCCACGCTGTTGGCCAGCATCAGCGACACAGCACCATCGCCGTGGCGCTTGCCACCGCTCTTGCTGTTGGTGCGCAACGCGGGGATCTTCGGCACGCCCTTGATGATCTGGATTGCGCGCAGGTCATCCATCCAGTCCGAGCGGCGCGGCAATCCACCCAGGGTGCCGTCCTGCAGGTCGGCCTTCATCTTCGGCATGTGCTCGGCGTAGACGCCCTCAGTCATTGCCACCTGGTGAATCCGGGAGCCGTAGCGCTGGGCCGCCACTTCGCCAAGGTACATGCCGTTGCCGGTGGAGTCGTGCGCGCCAGCACGTAGCCGGGGCAGCCTGTCGCCGACATAGAACAGGATCTGTTTCTGCTGCTCGAACGGAACTTTGCGCAGCTCCAGCACGAAGGGAACGCGCCGGTTAAGTGCCTTGTCCTCCACCAGCGGGGTCATGATCGACAGGTCGACGTGGCGGGCGAAGTCCCAGCCATAGGAGATGCCGCGGATCGCGCCGGCATTGCCGGACAAGCGGTCCAGGTAAGGCTGCACATGCTCGATCAACCAGGCATTGACCTCGGCTACGCGCAGGCGCTCGGCGTACATCTCGAACCCTTCCGGCAGGGACAGCTCCAGAACCGGCGTGTCGGCATCCATGCGTGATTCGATCAGGGCGCGCGACAGGTAGGCGCCGCCGCCGTTCTTCGGCACGCAGTCCAGCTCTTCCTCGGAATCCTCGCCATAGGTCTTGTAGATGCCGTCCACGAACTCCTGCTCGGCTTCGGCGGACCACTCACGGCCCAGCCGCAGGCAGATGCGCCGGTACAGCCCTTCCTTCACGGCTTCCATGAAGGTGACCTTGTGGACGGTGCCGGCACGCTTGCCGCCGCGGATCTCCTGGATGATCTCGTTGAACTGGTTGTCAGCGCCGTCGTGCGTGGAGATCAGGCGCACCTTGCCACCCCAGATCAGGAACGCGATCGCCGCCTTGATCAGCTCGCCCAGGTCGTCGACGAACGCGGACTCATCTCCGACCAGAACGCCCTGGCGACCGCGCAGCTTGCGCGGCCGGCTGGCCAGCGCGGTGATCTTGTGGCCACTGCCGGGGAACCGGATCGTAAAGGTCTTGATGTGCTTGTCTTCGTCGTCTTCATCCCACAGGCCTTCTTCCATTGCACTGGCGGCATGGTTGAAAGCCTTGGCCCACATGGCACAGGCGCCGATGAACTCCTCGGTCATTTCCTTGTCGGTGCCCAGGTAGTACACGTTCTGGCCCCCAGCCGCCTTGGAGCTGGCCGCGATCAGCACGTCGTCTGCCGCTTCGGCCCACGTGAGGCCTGTTCGCCGGCCCTTCTCGCAGACCTTTAGCGGCGACGGATCGGCAATCCAGCGCTGCTGGTACGGCAGCAGTACCGCCGGCACGTCGGTGCTGGCGGTATCCGGGACCAGTGCGCGCGCCTGGTCGGTCATGCGGCGATGCCCAGGATCTTGGCGCGCAGCGTGGATGCGGCCTCGGCGGTGAGCCCGCCGTTGTTGACGATCTGATCAACCGCGGCAGCGGCAGCCTCAACCTTGGCGCGAACCTCCATGTTCCATTTGTTCCGGGCCACGCTGGCACGCGTCAGCGTGGCGATGTTCTTGGCCGCCTTGCCCAGGATCTCCACGCGCTTGGCGGGATCGTCTTCCTCGGTCGCTTCTTCCAGCGACAGCAGACTCTCGAAGATCTCGGTCTGGATCAGGCTGATGATCGCGCCGCTGCGCTCGTCGGCGTCGTCGGGCGCTGCTCGGGCGATCAGGCGCGCGGCTTCGGTGCTGGCGGTGATCGTGGCCAGCTTGCGCTTGAGCTGCTTGCCACGCTCACCGATGGCGCTCTTACCGATCTCATAGCCTTGCTCGGCCAGCCATTCGGACAGCTGCACGTAACCGGCAAAACCGTTGGCGACGAGCCGGCTCTCCAGCTCGGCGCGCACGTCTTCCGGCAGTTGGTCGATCTTGCTCGGCGGAGGCATGACGTCACCAGTACTTTGCGGGGCGAGCGATGCCAGGCTCGCAGTCGACGGTGTACTCGACGATGTCCGTGCCAAGCCGGGTGAGGTCCGACCACCAGCGGCCAGATGGCTCCTTGCGCAGCACGAGCAGGCGGCGGTCTTCCAGGTAGTCCAGCGTCAAGCGGATCTCCAGCGCCGTCGCGTCGGGGTACATCGCCTGGGCAGTGGCCAGCAGCACCTCCTCATAGGCGCCGTAAGGCCGGGCGTGATTGAGCGCCAGCAGCGTGATCCAACGCAGCGTCTCCCGGCGCAACTTTTCCATGTCAACTTTCACGTCTTGCCCCCCTGATATGACCGTCGTAGCTCGCTGTTGATGGCATCGAGCTTTGCTTCGATGACCGTCTGTCCTCGGATGTAGTCCTCGCGCCGCACATACTTCTCGGCGAGTTCTGCCTTCAGGACCAGCAGGTCGCGCGAGGTCTCTCGCCACTCCCTGCTGTCCTCGGTGAAGCTGCCCAGACGGTCATCGATGCGCCGCTCGAACTGCATCAGCAGCAACTTTCCCAACCCGGTAAACATCCCGACCAGCGTCAATGCCAGTGTGATCAGGTGCCACAGTTCAAACTCCACCTTCATGGTTTAGCTCCGGTCGCAGTCATAGCCCCATGCTGGCTCACCTGGTGCGACTGAAGTGGCTCTAACCGGCGCGGATTGAGCGTTGGTTGGAGGGTTGCATTGAGGCCGAGCTTTGCAGTAGTGGCTTGATCTTCATTGGCTCGCTCCAGCACCGCCTGCCAGACGGCATCACGCAACAGGGCGTCCATCACACATGGTGCTGCCTTGCCGTCCGGCAGCCGGCAGTTGAAGTGCGGCGCAGCGGGCGCGGCCAGCGGTGTAGTCAATGCGGACGGGATCGTCGCGTACTCCACCACCGGCACCTCGATCAGTTCAGTCCTGATCGGCGGCTGCTTGATCTCCCCACAGGCGGCGAGCAATAGCAGCACAAACAGGTAGGCGCTGAAGCGCAGTGCAGTTTTCATCGTTGGAGGCCTCGATTTTGATGCGTTGCTGGCGCTGCTGCGCCGTCAATTCCAGTTGGGCAATGCGATCTGCACGGATTGCCAGCTCTTCCGCCGCTGCCAGTGCAATCTGATTTCGCCGCTCCCGTTCCAGGCGCAGCGTTTCCTTGAGACTGCGCAACGTTGCTGCCTCCCCATTGGCGCGCAAGGTTTCTGCATTCCTCTCGGCGCCCAGCGTCGCGACCCTCGCTTCAAGATCCGAGACCTCGCTGTTGCGGGATTCGTGGCCGATGACGGCACCACCGCCTACCAAGCCCGCAATCACCAAAATCACGCCGATGATCTGGCCAGTGATGTTCACGGTGCCACCGCCTTACGGACGCGGCGCAGGCGCCACCATGCGTACAGGCTTGCGCCCACGCTGATTGCCACAGCGATCGTCGCTGCGGTACGCACGAAGCCGGGGAGCGCGCCCGTAGCCGAGGCCACTGCGTTGAAGGACTGCAGAGCCGGCAGCAGCTGATTGACACCTTCGACCACAGCGGCGGTGCCCCCGGCAGTCAAAGCAGTGACGGTCGCGGTCTGCGCAGCCTTGGGCGTGGCCACGAGGGCAGCACCACCGGGCTTGACCACGCCGGCCAAGCGCAGGCCTTCCTCGATCACGTCTGCGCTGTAGGGCTGCGCACCGTTCTCGTGGCGGATGATGGCCTCGACCAGCGGGCGCAGCACAGCATAGTCGTGGGTGCTGATCCGTTCCCCTGGCGCAACCCCGACCGCCCGCGCCACCTGTGCCACGTAGGCGCCAGTGTCGTTCTCGGACGGAGGTGCCCAACGGTTGATGATCTGCGCGATTGTGTTGCAGCCGTGCCGGTCCTGATAGGTGATCAACAGGATGCACATAGCACGGATGCCCCACTGCGCTGACGCGAACACCTCGAAGCGCTTCTCGGCGCGCTGCTCAGGCGTCATGTTCTCCGGCGGCATGCGGCCTTGCCACTTGTTGTTCGGGCTGCGGTCGATGTTGCCTGGATTGTGGTTACGAACGCCGCGCGATGCCATGACCTGCTCCTGTGGAAGGTGGCCAGCGGCACGGGACGAGGACCGTGCCGCTGGCCTGATGCGTCCCCCACGAACGCACCGTCAGGCCAAGTTTCTGCACTGTACTGGCGCGGGTCATTTGACTCAGTTCACAGGAATTTTCCGCGCGCGCGCGAGAGAGTGCGCGGGCACGACCAGCGCCAGGCCGGCGAGCCGTTATGGAGTACCCAATGGAAAATCAGCACCGCAAGATCAGCGGTTACCGCGAACTATCACAGGGAGAAATTAATGCGATGAACGCTATCAAGCACATCGCAAACGAGACCGGGCAATTGCTCGACTACCTGCAGAAGTCCGCAGGCATCGATCAGCGTGCCTTGGCGATTGCCAGGACAGAGCTTCAAACCGGTTTCATGTGGGCAACCCGTGCCGTCGCCAAGCCGGAATCCTTCTGAGCAGGCTGCAAATGCGAAGGCCGCCCTAGGGCGGCCTTCTTTCACTTCTGCGCGAGTGCTGCAGCAGGGTTCGTCAACAATCGTCGATGTTCTGCTGGCGAAAGCACAACGCCATCCAGCTGCAGAATGCGTTGGAACGTTCCATCCGTGTTGAAGATCAGGACCACACGTCGGCTTACTGCGCTGCTCTTGCCCGTCCACATGCTTCCTTTAGCCTCGGTGTAGTGCCAGGTGTAGGCAACCGCACCGCTCCTGCCGACCGCGGAGCCGGCAGGCTCTGCCCCAAGCAATGCGACTGCCTGCGGCAGGGTTGTGTGGTTGATCTGCAACTGCTGCAGATTCGCACTATTGAAGTCCTCGCCGATGGTGGACTTCGCACCGGCCAGCAGTAGCACGGCCGCGATGGCCAACAGGATCCTCTTCATTTCGTTGCTCCCTTCGTTGTTCGCTTCCGTGGTTGAACTGGCTTGGTAGCACCCACCGCATCTGCAGTGCCGCGATCGGCCATTTCATCGAGCACAAACCCGTCAATGGTCGCCTTGAGCATGGGCGAGTGCCCGAGAGCCGCGCCGACTAAGACATCCCGGACCAGGACTTGGTAACGCATCGGCAGGTCTAAGGCAGTGGCCTTCTGTGAGGCATCCGAGAGCAGCTGCATGCGCTCGTTGAGCGCGACGTCTTCCGGCCGGTGGAAAACCGGCGGTTCCCCGGTAGTCAGAAACACCGGCCGGACGTGCAGTTTTTCCACCAGATCGCGCATCTCCTGGGCGGACAACTTCTTCACCCGACCGCTGGTGAGGCTTTTCACCCGATCAATAGACACGCCAAGGGCTTCAGCCAGATCCAGCTGTTTCAGCCCCCCTTCTTCCATGACTTGGCGGATGAGTGAAGAAATCACACGGAAACCCCTTGCAAGGTGTAGTTTTTACACTTAGGATTGTTCGCAAGGTGTCAAAGGCGTTTTTCCACCCCCGGAACAAGAATCAAAAGGATAACCCATGAGTTCTACGGCTCCCGGCTTCGATCTTCACAAGAGGGTTCGCGCCGGCTTCCTCCTGCAGGGGACTTCATTGACGGAGTGGTGCCGGGCCAACGGCACGCATATCTCGAACGCTCGCGGCGCCCTGCTGGGTACGTGGAATGGCCCGAAGGGTAGGGAGATGCGCACCCGCATCGTGAAAGCCGCTCGCATTGAGCAGGTGTTGGCCTCATGAGCACCACAACCCAGCAACCGGTCCGCCGCGCCCTGCATCTGTTGTTCGTTCTGCAGGGCCACACCCTCGAAGGCCTACGCCTCAAGCAGATCGCCGATGCGATCAAGACCACACCCTCGACCGCCCTGCGGGATCTGGAAGTACTTGCCGACGAGGGCATCGCCGAGCGCATCCCTGGCCGCGACGAGTACTGGCGCCTTTCCCCCCGACTGATCCAACTGGCACGCGCCCACGAACAGGAGATGGTCCGGCATCGCCAGCGCCTGGAAGAAACAGAGCAGCGCTACTCCCGCAATCCCAACTGACCTAGACGAGGCAACAGATGACTGACGTGAAGACGAGCGGCCGGAAGGCGGTAGCCAAGGCCAACAAGGTTGGCCCCGAGTTCATCGGCAAGACACCGGCCGATGAAGCGCAGCAGCTGGAAGAGCTGCACGTCCGGCAGACCCAGCTGGTGGAACAGTTCGGCGACGGACTGCCCTGGCATCCGGACCACTATGAAGCCGCTATCCGTGGCGAGCTGCGCCGGGGCTGTGAGTCCTTCCTGCGCGCAGGTCGCTACATGATGGTCGCCCGCGAATGTGCCGCACACGGCGAATGGGCAGGCATGCTCGATCGCCTGGGTATGGAGCCGCGCCAGGCGCAGCGGATGATGGAGGCGGCGCGCCGGGTCGCTCAAATGCCAAATGCGTCGCGGGCGACGCATTTCATCGAGGCCACCGGCTCACAGTCAAAGCTGATCGAGCTGCTTTCCCTGCCGGAAGACCAGTTCATGGAGCTGGCCGACACGGGAGCGACAGGCAACCTGGAGCTGGATGACGTCGAGGGAATGACCCGCGACGATCTGCGCGCAGCCGTCCGCGAGGCCAGGGCCGATCTGGAGGCCAAGGATCAGCGCATCAGCCAGCTGACCGACAACCTCAACAAGGAGCACGAGAAGACCGCAAAGGCGCAACGCAAGTGGAAGCAAGCGTCAGCGGATGAGCAGCAGCTCATCTTGGAACATGCGGTTACCGACGCAGAGGGTGCAATCCTTGCCGACCTGGGCACGGGCAAGAGCGGCTTGCTCGCGGCGGTGATCGCACTGGGTGAGCATTGCGACGGCAACAACCTTGACTGCAGCGCGTTCCTCGGTGATGTGTTCGGACGGCTGCTCAACGCAGTTCGCACGGTCCGCGATCACTCCTCTGTTCCCCTGGCGATCCCGGTCGTCCATGACGCTGGTGCGGAGGGCTGATCATGTCCGCCGAGGCTCTCATCAACGCGGCCGCCAGCGAACTGCTGTCGGCACCGCACGGAAGCAAGGGCCGCATTGCGGCGCAGCTGGCCGAGCAGATGGGTTGCTCGGTGCAGACGGCCTATCGCCGGCTCAGTGACGTCATGGGCAGCATCAAGCCACGCAAGCGTCGGAGCGATGCCGGTGAGATGTCCCTCAGCCGAATCGAGGCACGCGCCATCGCGGCATTGGTAGAGGAAACACGCCGCCTCACCGGTACCGGAACGCTTCCGGTTGAGGACGCAGTGGAAATTCTGCGTGCAAATCAGCAGATCGAGGCTACACGTCTCGACAAGACTACGGGCGAACTGATCCCGCTGAGCACCTCTTCGATCTGCCGCGCTATCCGTCATTACGGATTTCATCGCGATCAGCTTGCCGCACCTTCGCCGGCTGCACGATTGTCCAGCCCGCACCCCAACTATCTCTGGCAGATAGACGCCTCGGTGAGTCGCCAGTTCTACCTCGCTGACGATGGCACTCAGGTCATGGACAAGCGCGAGTTCTATCGCGGCAAGCCTGCGAACTTCACCAAGATCGCAGATCGTCGTTTGTGGCGCTACGCATGCACAGACCACACGTCCGGTTGCATCGAGGTTTTCTACGTGCTTGGTGCCGAATCGAGTGCCAACCTGCTCACTGCGCTGATTCATTCCATGACGCAGCGCAGCGGCGGCACCATGCACGGAATCCCCAAGATGCTGATGATGGATCCTGGCAGCGCTGTGACGGCCGGCTCCACCCGCAATTTCATCAGTGCATGCGGCATCGAACTGATCGTCAACTCCGTGGGTAACGCACGGGCAAAGGGACAGGTCGAGAACGCCAACTACATCATCGAAACCCACTTTGAAGCTGGGTTGAAGACACGGGCGCCCGTGACCTCACTGGCCGAGATCAACCAGCTGGCGCAGCAGTGGAGTCGCGCCTTCAATGCGACGCGGATGCATACCCGAACCGGTATGACGCGTCGTGACGGCTGGCTGCGCATTACCTCGGAGCAGCTGGTCCTGGCGCCGCCGGTCGAGGTGCTGAAGCTGCTCGCCACCTCGGCGCCTAAGCCCTGCACCGTGCGTGACGGGATGGTTCGATTTAAGGGTGAGAGCTTCGACGTTCGCGGTGTGCCGGGCTTGGTGAATGGCCAGCGCGTGGACGTCGTTGCAAACGCGCTGGATCCGGGCGGCAGCGTCCGCGTTCTGATGCCAGGCGAGTCCGACACAGCGCCGGTCCATTACATCGCAACCCGTATTGGCCGCGACAGCTGGGGCTTTCTGGACTCCGCTGCAGTGGTCGGAACAGAGTTCAAGGCGCTGCCGGAGACTCCAGCTGATGCCGCCAGGAAGGAGCTGGAGCGCGTCGCGATGCAGGTCGAAACGGATGCTGAGGCTGCCGCCGCGCGCAAGGCGAAGCGCCTGTTCATGGGTGGTGCCATTGATCCCATGAAGCACCTTCGCGAGCTGGATATTGCGCCGAGTCTGCCGCGTGCAGGACGCCGGTCCGAGGTTGAAGCACCGGTTGTTGCTGCGCAGCGGATCGAACCGGCACCGATTCTTGCCGAGCTTCCGCTGCTGAATCACGTCGAGGCCGCAATGCGCCTCAAGCCACTGGTCGAGCGGGCTGGCACCACGTGGTCACCTGAAATGTACGCCCGCACCGAGCGCCGCTGGCCGGAAGGCATGCCGGTGGACCAAGTCGAAACCTGGGCCGCAGAACTCGCCGCGCCTGTGCGTGGCGGGCTGCGCATGATCGAAGGAGGTGCTGCATGAAAGACAGCTACGAGCGCGAGGGCTTTGCCCCGAATCAGGTTCCGGTCAACGAAGACACGTTGCCCACTCCACAGAGCGTGGAACGAATCCGCCGCGACATCGAGCGGATGACCGGCCGAAAGATGGAAACCCGCACTGCTTCGAAGGAGGCCGATCAGGCATGACCCTGCGTCTCGCCAAGATCCTTGCTGATGCAGCGATCAAGCAGGGCGCCCTGGCCGATGCGATTGGCATCAGCCGCCCGGCTCTAAGCGGCTTGCTCCATCACGGCCATCTGCCTGCCCGATATGACCGAGTGGAGGTGTCCACCGCCATCACTAAGTACCTGCACAACCACCGCGCCCCCAACGCAGCGGACTGGAATGAAGAAGAGGCACCGCCGTGCGCCAACACGACGGGCCTCATGCCCCCTAACGAAGACCCGGCTACCACCGAAATCACCGACGAGGACCACCAGATGCTACTCCGTAAACAATCTCTGACGCCGCAGGCACGTCGCCATTTTGGCCTGACGGCTGACCCGTTCGCGGAGCCAACCTCCAGCGAAGAAGTCTTCCTGAGCGCAGGCATCCGCTATGTGCGGGAGGCGATGTACCAGGTGGCGAAGAACGGCGGCTTCATGGCTGTTGTCGGTGAATCCGGTGCGGGCAAGACCACCCTGCGCGAGGAGCTTATTGACCGGATCCAGCGCGAGACGCCGAGCATCACGATCATCGAGCCCTACATGCTGTCGTCAGAAGACAGCGAGCAAAAAGGCAAGCAGCTGCGGAGCCAGCATGTCATCGAAGCCATCATGGCTGCGGTTGATCCGATGGCGAAGACCAAGAGCAGCCCCGAGGCGCGCTCGCGCCAAGCGCACGAGTCGCTGCGCCAGAGTAGCCGTTCGGGTCACAAGCACGTCCTCATCATCGAAGAAGCGCACAGCCTGTCGATGGTGATGCTCAAGCACTTGAAGCGCTTCATGGAGCTGAAGGACGGCCTACGGCCCCTGCTCGCGATCCTGTTAGTCGGCCAGCCGGAGCTGCTGGTGAAGTTGAGCGCGCAGAACCCCGAGATTCGGGAGGTGATGCAGCGCCTGGAGATCATCACCTTGCAGCCACTGGATGGCGACTTGGATAGCTACCTGCGCTCCCGCTTCAGCCGTGTGGGTCAGTCTTTCGACAAAGTAGCCGATGCTGCGGCGGTGGATGCCTTGCGCACGAAGCTCACCCCGGCCAAGGCTGGATCTGCCGGAACGATGCTGTATCCGCTCGCCGTGCACAACGCCTTGGCTGCAGCCATGAACCGAGCTGCTGACCTTGGCGTCCCGTTGATCACTGCTGATCTGATCAGGGGGGTATGAGATGGCCGCGACCTCTCCCTCTGCCCGTCTGAGCACATCACAGCGTAGCTACCTGCGTGCGTTGCTCTCGGAACATGACCTTGCCGCGGATCGCATCGGCATCGCTCACCGCGACGTCCTGGAGGCAGCCGGAATCACATGGCGTCAAGGTCAATCCGTGGACGCGTTGCTAGGCGCGCTCGACCAGCGCCAAGCGAATGCACTGGCCGACGCGCTGCGCGATGACACGGTGGAGGAGTCCTGAAATGGCCGAGCAGGGATGGGGCCAACCGATGCGGGCAGGAAAGCCGCACTACTTCGTTGAAGGCACATCCCTGTGCGGCTGCTGGGATTGCTACGGCGGCCCGCTTGAACAAGGTCGCTGCCGCCCAGGTCTGGATTGCGCTCACTGCATCCGCGCCTTCAATCGATCGCAGTACCAAACCGAGATGGCTGTCATCACCACACCCACAGCCGTGACATACACGCAACGGTCGGAGGTCCGCCACTGATGCAACTTGCCCTGCTGCCCCAAGAGCTTTCCCCGGATTCGGTGCTCTCGGTGCTACAGGGCCGACGCGGCGCCGCAAACGGCATAACCGCTCGCGACCTGGTGCAACTGCTGACCCATCGTGTCAGCCAGGCCGACGAGCGAAAGCTGCGCCAAATCATCGAAAAGCTGCGCCGAGATGGACACCCGATCTGCGCTCACCCCGCATTCGGCTACCACCTCGCCGCAGACCCCACTGAGCTGGACCGCGCCTGCACCTTCCTGGTCGGGCGTGCCATGACATCGCTGCAGCAGGTAAGCGCAATGAAGCGCGTGGCGATGCCCGACTTGTATGGACAGCTGGGCCTGACAGCGCCCACAGACGAGGAACAGAATCATGATTAACCATGCAAATGTGACCGCCGCTGCCTTGCGCGACGCGGCCGTCATCGCGGACGAGATGACCAACATGGGCGTGACGGTCATCGGCAGCTACAGCAACGGCCGCAAGATCGTTCTGATCGTGGACACGCCGCCAGTCTTCGTGCGAGGCGTAATGCGCCGCAGCTCGCCGAATGGGATGGGTACCGACCGGGTGATGGCCGCCCCGTACAAGGGTGCCCAGGTGGAGTGGATCGAGCGAGATGGGCCCAGCGATACGCACCTTGTGGAGGTGGCTCATGGCTGAGTCCTGTGAGTACCTGGTAGTGCCGTTGGTCGCGCTGGGTTCTGGCGCCCCTTTTCATGACGAACAAAGTGCACTGGACGCGGCGGCCGCGAAAACCAGCAGCGACCGCACGCCGCGAGCCGTTGTCCAGGTCGTTGCAAAGGTGAAGCCCGACCCGCGCGTCGCCCTTGTGGTCACCCGCGCGGGCTCAGGGGAGATTGCTCGCGAGGTGGCTCCATGAGTCGGATATCCGTTGAAGGTGAGCTCCAGCTTCGCAAGGCTCTGGAAGGTGGCGTGATCCTGCGTGCCACGGCGCTGCTTACTCGCCTGGAGCTGCTGGGCCTGCGGCGCAATCAAGGTCATGCCCTGGTAACGAAGGGGGCCGCGTTGGGCCTGTTGGTGCGTCTCGGTAGGGCGCGTCCTTACCGGTACCAGTTGAATATCGATTGGAAGCCATCCGCCACGACTGGTGGGCGTGACCTGCAGCGCCAGGCTGGATCCCAATCATATGAGGGTCCGGTTTTCGATCGCGGTCCGCTGGTGGCCGGTGTCGGCTTGGTCTGCGGCTCCGCCGAAGAAGACGACGGCGAACTCCCCCCAATGCTTGGTGCCCGGCTTGTGGGCGAGCTGCACCGCAATTTTGACGAAATCTTCCAGAGGTGCGAGTGACCCATGCGCACCAGTGGCCACCCCAGGAAGAGCCGGCTGCGTGCCATGCGCTTTGTCTTGTGGGCGCAGCAACAGCCTCCCGAAAGGCTGACCCCACAGCTCATATCCGGGGCACTCGATATCAGCCTGCAGATGGCGCGCGAGTGGCGTGCCGACTGGTTTGAAGCCATCAGCCCAATCAACGCCGGTTACCTGCCGGCCTACCAGCAACCGAAGGAACTGCACCATGACCGATAGCACCATCCCCGAAGGCTTCCGGCGAAATACACAGGGTCACCTTGTGCCCGAGAGCCAGATCCGCACCGTCGATCTCCTTCGCGACTCACTGGTCCGCGATTTGGTCGAGAAGGCAAAGCCGCTGCGCGCGGCGCTGGGCTCCTACCGCCGCAACGCCTTCGATGACATTGATGCCCTGGTCCAGGTGAGCGGGGAGCAATACAACGTCAAGTTGGGGGGCAACAAAGGCAACCTCACGCTGACGACTTACGACGGCGAGTACAAGATCATTCGCGCGATCTCCGAAACCCTGGTGTTCGATGAACGTCTGCAAGCAGCGAAGGAGCTGATTGATCAGTGCCTTCGTGAGTGGACAGCAGATGCCAAGCCAGAGGTGGCCGTCCTGGTACAGGACGCTTTCAGGGTGAACAGCAACGGCGATATTCGTACTGGCAGCGTGCTCGGTCTGCGCCGGCTCAACATCCAAGACGAGCGCTGGCTTTCGGCTATGCAAGCAATCGGAGAGGCCGTCTCGGTCATCGGCAGCAAAACTTACCTGCGCTTGTACCAGCGCGACTCGAAGGGCGCTTATCAGCCCATCTCTCTTGACATTGCGGCGGTGGACCATGACTGACATGGCAGCCAGCCCGACGGTCGACCCGGTGCTGCTTGCCCTGCAGCAGCAGATTGCCGACAACGCCGTGCGTGCTGATATCGAGTGCCATGCGGCGTTCGTCTTCGACGGCTATGGCAACCGGCTGTTCAACCTCAATCAGCCGTTGGAGGAAGGGGTGGACATGCAGGTTATCCGCCAGGCGGTGACGTACATCGAGCTGCGCGGGGATGTCTTTCCTTGGCACATGAAGCGCCGCATCGACGCCACCCACCTGGTGCAATTCGTTGATAAGGAGATGCCGTAATGGGTCAGATCACACTGAACCTTGAAGACTCCATGAAGATCATCAACAGCCCTGACGCCGCTCCGGCGGCGCGGATGATCGCAGCTGCGTTCATTGCTTTCCATGAAGCCAATGAAGGTGCTGAAGAGGTTGACTCTGCAACCAGGTCCATCTGCCTGAAGCTCAACCACATGACCGCTGGGACCATTTACGACGCGGCGGAGGGCTGAACATGTTCTTCAAGAACCTGACGATGTTCCGCTTCCCGGCGCCGCTGGACTTCAGCGCGTTGGCTGACCTTCTCCCCCTTTGCGCCATAAAGCCGGTTGGACCGCTGGAGATGTGCTCTCGTGGGTTCATTTCCCCCTTTGGCCGCGAAGAGAAGGAAGTGCTGCTGCACCAGCTGGGCAATGCCATCTGGATCACCACAGGCGCAGAGCAAAAGATCCTGCCGGCCACGGTAGTGAACGAGGCGCTGCAGAAGCGCCTGGACGATATCGCCGCCCGCGAAGGCCGGATCCCTGGCGGCCGTGCACGCAAACGTCTGCGTGATGACGTGCTGCATGAGCTACTACCGCGTGCGTTCGTGAAACCCTTTCGGACCGATGCCTTTATCGACCTCGAGCGCCATGTGTTGGTGGTGGACACCGCCAGCCGCAAGGTGGGTGAAGCAATGGCCTCGGACTTGCGCGGGGCGATGGGCACCTTCCCAGCGGTACCGCTCAATGCTGAAGTCGCACCGCGCTCCATCCTCACGGCGTGGATTGCCGGCGAACCACTGCCCGAAGGCCTGAGCCTGGGTGAAGCCGCCGAGCTGCGCGATCCGTGCGAGGGTGGTGGGCGGGTCAAGGTGACTGATAACGAGCTGCTCAGCGACGAGATCCACAAGCACCTCGACGCCGGCAAACAGGTCACCAAGCTGGCCTTGGTGCTGGAAGATCGGGTCAGCTTTGAGTTGGGCGCCGACCTGGTACTGCGCAAGGTGAAGTTCCTGGACGCTGCGCTTGATCAGCTGCAGAGCATCGACGAGGACGGCCGTCGCGCCGAACTCGACGCCCGGTTCGTGCTGCAGACCGGGGAGATCCGCCGGCTGTTCACCGTGCTGGAACAGGCTTTCAAGCTGTCCAAGGCGGAGGGCTGATTGTGCATACGCTCAGCAAAGCATCCGATGTACTGGAGGTGGTGGACGCCGGAGGGAAGATTGTCCCTGGCGTACGCGATGGCCTGCTCCAACTCGTAGATAACGCAGGCAACCAGGTCCCGGCCTGGCAGACGGCACTGAAGGCCGTAGCGAAGATCCGGGTCGATGCCACCGCCAAGGAGACCGACCGTGGCTGAGAACATCATCGGAACCGTGGACCTGCCGGCCGACGTGACACCCGGCGCGATGGGCCTGCTGCAGCTGTCGGACATCTTCCAGCGCGCTGGCCACACCAAGCTTGCGGCCTACCTGCGCCGCTGCGGCGACGTGGTGGCCGTGGCTCCAGCATCGACCTCGATGTCACCGGAGAGGCGCCAGCGCATTCACTGGGCTATCGAGAATCTGCGCGCTGCGTTGGCCAACGACAACAATCTGTGGCCGGAGCTTTGTGCGGTCATGGATTACCCAGGCCTTGATTTGCTCTGGCAGGCCGTGCAACAGGAGGGCGAGCGTGTCCGTTAAAGCCCGCAATCGCCCTGCGGCGGCCGAACAGATCCGTAAGCGCACGCTGGCGGCGATCCATGCCGGGGCCAACAAGCTGGGGCTGGCCGAGGATGTCTACCGTGACCTGGTCGAACGGGTGTCCGGTGAACACGGCGCGGCGGTGCGCAGCGCGGGCAAGTGCGACAAGCGCCAGCTCGATGCGATCGCCAACGAACTGCGCCGCCTGGGCGGCATGCCGGCACGGGCCGAGTACGCGGCCAAGAAGTGGTCCGGGCGCCCGAAGGGCGACCTTGCGCCACAGGTGGCCAAGGTGGAAGCGCTGCTGGCTGATGCTCAGCGCCCCTGGGCCTATGCCCACGGCATGACCAAGCACATGTTCAAGGTGGCCCGTGTGGAATGGTGCAACGCCGACCAGTTGCAGAAGCTGATCGCCGCCTTGGAGTACGACGCCAAGCGCCGGACGGCCAAAGCGAAGGGCGCCTCCTGATGCAGGCCACTTGCCCGCATTGCGCCTTTCAGGCCGAGGTCGAGGCCTTTTTTATGGACGACGATGGCAAGCGCCTGGCCGCCGTGGTGGCCGAGCTGCCCCCGGAATGCGGCCGTGCAGTGCTCGCCTACCTGCGTTTGTTCAAGCCGCACAAGACCAGCCTGCGCGCTGCACGGGCCGTCAAGCTGTCCCGCGAGGTCGCGGATCTGATCAAAACTGGCTCCGTTTGCAAGGACGAGCGCAGCGGAATACGTCGCCCGGCGACGCCTTCGATGTGGGCCGCGGGGATCGAGCAAATGCTCTCCCAGCGGGACCGGCTCAGCCTGCCGCTGGAGAGCCACGGATACCTGCGGGCGGTGGTCTATGGCATTGCCGACTCGGCGGATGCTGCCACCGAACGCCAACGGGAAGAGGATGCCAGGAAGGGCAAGCATCTGGCCCCGGCGATGGGCATTACCCCGTCGCCAAACGAGGAAACGCCCTTTCAGCGCCAGATGGAATGGATCAAACGGAACGAGGAGCTGGGCATGTTCACCCCCGAACAGGCCGACCAGGAGCGGGCTGCTGCCCGCCAGAAATACGGAGTGCAGTCATGAATCCGATGGCTATCCGCCGTAACGAGCTGCTGACCGAGGCCGCTGAGCAGGCGGCTGACGCCGCCCTGGAGCTGGGCCTGCCCAAGGAGCGGGCCGACCAGATCGGCGCCGCAGTGGCTGACCGCCTGGCTGAGAACTGGTCCGGCCAGGTACTGTCATTCCCGAAGGACCACGCCTACAGGTTGAGCCTGCGGGACCGTGAGATACTTGCCGCCCACCGTGATGGCGCGAGCTACGCCGAGCTGTGCAGGAAGTACGACATGACCGAGCGTGGCATGCGGAAGCTGATCCGGCGCGCCCAGCTGCGCGACCGGGACTTCAACCAGCTGGACATGTTCGCCACCGCTCAGTAATTGCGTGTCCTGCAATCTCTTTGCACGGCGGCTTTTTTTCTTCCGCCTTCTTCCGGGTTCTTCCGGCTAGATATCGCAGCATCCCCCCTGATATATCTCACCCCTGAACATGTGGGCTTGAAGCTTTAGAGCCAGAGCACCCCTCCCCAACCCTCCCCTTGGCCTGCGGCCAAAGGGAGGGAGCTGAAGCCAAAGCCGCCCTTTGGGCGGCTTTGCTGTTTCCGGCGGTTGCTTGGGCATGACTTCAAGCCTTTGCAGTGGGGCGGGCTGGCCGCCTACCATCGGGGTTTGCCTTTGCCTGAGAGTTGCCCATGAAGCTTCGTCACGCCCTGTTGCCGCTGTGCCTGTTGGCCGCCTTGCCATCATTGGCCAGTGCGCGCGGTTTTGAAGTCCGCGACATGGTCAAGCTGGACCGCGCATCCGCACCGCTGCTCAGCGCCAATGGCGCGCAGGTGGTGTTCGCCAAGCGCATCGTCGATGCCGACCTCAAGGCCAGCAGCAGCCTGTGGATCCGCGACCTGCGCACCCGCGACATGGCGCCGCCGAAGCAGCTGAGCCCGGCTGGCTGGAACGTCAATTCGGCCTCGATCGAAGGCCAGAACGTGTACTTCCTCAGCGCCAAAAACGGCAGCCAGCAGCTGTACGTGATGCCGCTGGCTGGCGGCGAGCCGCGCCAGCTCACCGATTTCGCATTGGACGTGGACAGCTACCGCGTCTCGCCGCAGGGCGATCGCGTGCTGTTCAGCGCCGGCGTATTCCAGGACTGCGGCTCGGACCTGGCCTGCACCAGCAAGCGTCTGGAGAAGGACAAGGCCGACAAGAGCAGTGGTCAGGTCTACGACAGCATGTTCGTGCGCCATTGGGATACCTGGGCTGACGGTCGTCGCAACACCTTGTTCGTCGCACCGCTGCCGGCTGCAGGCGCAGCTGCGGTGAAGGGTGCTTCCGCTATCAGCGCCACGCTGGCCGGTGATGCACCGTCCAAGCCATTCGGCGGCAATGAAGACTTCGTCTGGTCGCCGGATGGCAAGACCGTGGTGGCCAGCATCCGCGTGCAGGGCAGCAAGGAGCCGTGGTCGACCAACTTCGACCTGTACAAGCTCGATGCTGCCGGCAAGCAGGCACCGGTCAACCTGACTGCTGCCAACCCGGCATGGGACGCCGGCCCGGTGTTCAGTGCCGATGGCAAGACCCTGTTCTACCGCGCGATGAAGCGCCCGGGCTTCGAGGCTGACCGCTTCGGCCTGATGGCGATGGACGTGGCCAGCGGCAAGGTCAATGAGATCGCCGCGCAGTGGGACCGTTCGGCTGATGGCATCACCTTGTCGGCCGATGGCCAGACCATCTACACCACCGCGCAGGACATGGGCGAACACCCGCTGTTCGCGGTCAACATCGCCAATGGTGAGCCGACCAAGCTGGTGGGCGAGGGCAGCATCTCCTCCTTCGACATCGCCGGTGATGCGCTGGCCTTCACCCGCAATTCGCTGAAGAGTGGCGACCAGGTGTTCACCAGCAGCACCGCTGCCGGCGCACCGCAGCGTGCCATCACCCAGAGCGCCGGCGAAATGCTGGACGGGGTGAACTTCGGTGACTTCGAGCAGTTCTCGTTCAAGGGCTGGAACGACGAGACCGTGCACGGTTATGTGGTCAAGCCGCACAACTACCAGGAAGGCAAGAAGTACCCGGTTGCGTTCCTGATCCACGGCGGCCCGCAGGGCAGCTTCGGCAATGGCTGGAGCTACCGCTGGAACCCGCAGACCTATGCCGGCCAGGGCTACGCAGTGGTGATGATCGATTTCCACGGTTCCACTGGTTACGGCCAGGCCTTCACCGACGCAATCAGCCAGCATTGGGGCGATCGCCCGCTGGAAGACCTGCAGAAGGGCTGGGCGGCGGCGCAGCAGAAGTACAGCTTCCTCAACGGCGACAAGGCCTGTGCGCTGGGCGCCAGCTACGGCGGCTTCATGGTCAACTGGATCGCCGGCAACTGGAATGAGCCGTGGAAGTGCCTGGTGAACCACGACGGTGTGTTCGACCAGCGCGCCATGGGTTACGCCACCGAAGAACTGTGGTTCACCGAGTGGGAGCAGGGTGGTACCCCGTACGACGTGCCGCAGAACTATGAGAAGTTCAACCCGGTCAACCACGTCGCCAACTGGAAGAAGCCGATGCTGGTGGTGCAGGGCCAGCTGGATTACCGCATCCCGGTGGAGCAGGGCCTGGCCACGTTCACCGCGCTGCAGCGCCAGGGCATCGAGTCCAAGTTCCTGTACTTCCCGGACGAAAACCACTGGGTGCTGAAGCCGCATAACAGCGTGCAGTGGCATGACACGGTGAATGGCTGGCTGAAGCAGCACATCGGTCAGTAACAGTTGGTGGAAAGGGCGCGTCGTTGGCGTGCCCTTTCTTTTGCGCCGGCACTGCGATTGAGGCTGGCCGCTACACTGCATGTTGGTAACGGTTGTCATGGAGGATGGAAACGATGGGAAGCTTCAGCATCTGGCATCTACTGGTTCTGTTGATTGGTCTGGCGTTCTTCGCAGGCGGTATCGCCTTGGTTGTCTGGCTGTGTGTGCGCGTAGCGCGCAAGCCAAACACTGCGGCTGTTCCGGCGAGCACGCAGCAGCGCCTGCAGCAATTGGAAGAGCTGCGCGAAAAGGGCCTGCTCAGCGAGGCTGAATACCAGCAACAGCGCGGCGCCATCGTGAGCAGTATCTAGCTCGGATGTGGTGGTTGAGCTGTCGGGGCATCGAGTCCCTGGCTGGTTGCAGGGGAATGTTTTTTCTACCGGGCTGAGAGGGCCGGAGGGGGCGAAGGACTCGCCGTTGTTGCTTCGTCCTGCGCTGTCCCTGCCTTGCTTTCTTGAAGCGGTGTGGCTGCAGGTTCTCTTCAAGGGCGGCGGTTCTCGCACGCAAGGTAATCAAGGGGATAGACGATGATGGCAGCCGCAACAGGCGCACTCATCAGCAATGACATCATTGTGTTCGGCCTGATCGCCGCCACTTTGGGCGTTATTTTCTGGACATCGGGCAGCAGCAATCCGCTGCTGAAAAAGTTCTACAGCTTCGTGCCCGCGTTGCTGCTGTGTTACTTCATTCCTGGTGTGTACAACACCGTCGGCCTGATCGATGGCGAAACCACCAAGCTCTACAACCCGATCGCGCGCGATGTGTTCCTGCCCGCGGCGCTGGTGTTGTTGACGCTGTCCATCGACCTGAAAGGCATCCTCGGCCTGGGCTGGAAGATGCTGGCCATGTATGTGGCGGCGGTGCTGAGCATCATGCTCGGCGCGGTCGTCGCGTTCCAGATTATGGCCTGGCTGCATCCGGAAACCGTGGCGGGCGCAACCTGGGGCGGCATGGCCGCGCTGGCCGGCAGCTGGATCGGCGGCGGCGCCAACATGCTGGCGATGAAGGAAATCTTTGAAGTCGATGCAACCACCTTCGGTCAGTTCGCTGTGGTGGATGTTGGCGTTGGTTATGTGTGGATGGCGGTGCTGATCTTCTTTGCCTCGCGTGCACCGGCCATGGACAAGCGCAGTGGCGCTGATACGCGCGCGCTGGATGATCTGCGTGACCGCGTGGCCAGCTACCAGGCGCAGCACGCGCGCATTCCGGCGCTGGGCGATCTGATGGTGATGGCCGGTGTGGCATTCGGTGCGGTCGCGTTGGCGCACGGCCTGGCTGCACCGCTGGCCGAGTGGTTTGCCGCAAACGTGAGCTGGTCCAGCTCGGTGAGCATGGACAAGCCGTTCGTGTGGGTGGTGATGCTGGCGACCTTCATCGGTCTTGGCCTGAGCTTCACCCGCGTGCGCGAGCTGGAAGGCGTGGGTGCGTCGAAGTGGGGTTCGATGTTCCTGTACTTCCTGATCGCCTGCATCGGCATGCAGATGGATCTGTTGGCGCTGCTGGAGAAGCCGTGGCTGTTTGCGCTGGGCGTGCTGTGGATCGGCGTGCATATCGTGCTGCTGTGGCTGGTCGGCAAGCTGTTGAAGGTGCCGTTCTTCTATTTCGCCATCGCCTCGCAGAGCAATATCGGTGGCCCGGCCTCGGCGCCGGTGTTGGCGACTGCCTTCCATCCGGCCTTGGCGCCGGTAGGGGTGCTGCTGGGTACCCTGGGTTATGCGGTGGGTACCGGTGCGGCCTATGTGGTGGGGATTACGTTGCGGGCGATGGCTGGGGCCGGTTGAGTTTATGCGCGCGCTGCGCGTGCTTCCCTCTCCCCAACCTCTGCGCTGGCGCAAGGGCATTCAAGGAGCCGTGAACCTGTGGTTCGCAAGCAGCTCCTTTCACCCGGTAACGGGGGAGGGGCTTTAAAGCTGCAATTACTGGCGTAGCTTGCGCTCGCCCTGATTCGAACCCCTCTCCCCTTGCGGGAGAGGGTTGGGGAGAGGGGAGGCGCGTAGCGCTGCTTTCGCTGAACAAGACCCCTGTCCACCACCATGCTAGGCTCCACCCTCAACGCCACGTCACCAACGTGGCGTTTTTATTTCCCTTCGATCGACAGGAACAGGCCTTATGCCGACCGAACCCAATACTGCCCTCATCACCAATGACATCGTCGGCCTCGGCCTGATCGCTGCCACATTGGCCCTGATCTTCTGGTTGGCCAGCGGCCCAACCCCGTTCTGGAAGAAGATCTTCACCTGGGTGCCAGCGCTGCTGCTGTGCTATTTCATACCCGCCATTTACAACACCGCTGGCCTGATCGACGGCCACAGCA
Source organism: Stenotrophomonas sp. STEN023 (assembly GCF_056760135.1). Lineage (NCBI taxonomy): Bacteria > Pseudomonadati > Pseudomonadota > Gammaproteobacteria > Lysobacterales > Lysobacteraceae > Stenotrophomonas > Stenotrophomonas sp. STEN023. The sequence goes on from NZ_JBRREF010000011.1 coordinate 52,018, forward strand.
CCAAGCTCTACAACCCTATTGCACGTGACGTGCTGCTGCCGGCGGCGCTGGTCCTGCTCACGCTTTCCATCGACCTGAAAGGCATCGCCAAGCTCGGCCCCAAGCTGCTGGTGATGTTCGTCACCGGCACTGTTGGCATCGTGCTGGGTGCGGCGGTGTCGTTCCAGGTGATGAAGTTCATCCATCCGGAGACCGTAGCCGGCGACACCTGGGCCGGTATGGCCGCGTTGGCTGGCAGCTGGATTGGCGGCGGCGCCAACATGGCCGCCATGCGCGAGACCTTCAACGTAGATGCAACCACGTTTGGTCAGTTCGCCGTGGTGGACGTTGCCTGCGCCAGTCTGTGGATGGCGATGCTGCTGTGGATGGCTGGGCGCTCGCAGATCATTGACGCAAAGAACGGTGCTGATACCTCGGCCATCGATGACATGAAGCAGCGCATCGCGGAATACGAAGCCAAGAGCGCACGCAATCCCAGTCTGACCGACTTGATGGTGATTGTTGGTGTTGGCCTGGGTATCGTTGGCCTGGCACATGCTGTGGCAACGCCGCTGGCCAGTTGGTTCGGTGAGAACGTAAGCTGGGCCAGCAAGGCGTCGCTGAACTCGTCGTTCGTATGGGTGGTGATGATTTCCACCCTCTCCGGCCTGCTGCTGAGTTTTACCCGTGCACGCAATCTGGAAGCGGCGGGTGCATCGAAGATCGGTACCTTGTTCCTCTACTTCCTGATCGCCTGCATTGGCATGCAGATGGATCTGCTGTCGCTGGCCGATCGCCCGTGGTTGTTCCTGCTCGGGGTGATCTGGATGGCCGTGCATATCGGCCTGCTGTATATCGTTGGGCGCTTGATGCGTACACCGCTGTTCTTCTTTGCCATTGGTTCGCAGGGCAATATCGGCGCGGCAGCGTCGGCGCCGGTGGTTGCGGCGGCGTTCCATCCGACCTTGGCGCCGGTGGGTGTATTGCTGGGCACGGTGGGCTATGCCACGGGTACCGTGATTGCCTACATGACCGGCCTGATGCTGAAGTGGATGGCGGGTGCCTGAGGCTTTGGCTTGGGTTGTGGGAGCGGCGTGAGCCGCGAAGCGATTGCAGCTACAGATGGCGCCGTTACTGCAATTGCATGATCGTCCGGCTTCGCGGCTTACGCCGCTCCTGCAGGCAGGGTTGTCGGTAATGCCTCTGCCGAACATGGCTCGGCACTACCAACAGCAAGAAGGCGGCGCCGCCTTCTTGGTTGCTTGTCCCCGTTGCCTCAGCAGCAGTGGAGGCAACGTTGTGGGAGCGGCGTGAGCCGCGAAGCGATTGCAGCTACAGATGGCGCCGTTACTGCAATTGCATGATCGTCCGGCTTCGCGGCTTACGCCGCTCCTGCAGGCAGGGTTGTCGGTAACGCCTCTGCCGAGCATGGCTCGGCTCTACATGACAGGTAGCAAAAAGGCGGCGCCAATGGCGCCGCCTTCCTTCGTTGCTTGTCTCCGCTGGCTTAGCAGCAGCGGAAGCCGCTCCTGCCGCCGAAGCGGGCTTCCTGACGTTCGCGGAAGAAGGTTTTGTAATCCATGACCTCACGGTCGGGATGCTTCTCGCGCATGTGCCGGACATAGTTGTCGTAGTCCGGCACGCCGCAGCAAAGCCGCGCGGTCTGCACCAGACGCCGCCAGGTGCGGCGGAACGTCTGGTACTGGCCGACGGGGACCAGCTCGGTACCCATTACAGATCAACCTCGTGCGGCTTCAATGCCACGTAAGGCGTTTCCTTGTCGGTGCGCACCGACGAGCGGCGTGCAGCGGCGATGGTCTTGATCGAGTACACCAGCACCGCGAACACCACGAACAGGAACAGCGCGGTCAGGCCGGTATTGATGTAGTTGTTCACCATCACCTGGTGCATCTGGTCGAAGTTCTTCGACGGTGTCAGCAATTCGTTGGCGGCAATGGCATCACGGTACTTGTGTGCCTGGGCCAGGAAGCCCACTGCCGGAACGTCGGAGAAGATCTTGATGAAGCCGGCTGCGGTGGTGCAGATCAGCAACCAGATGGCCGGGACCAGCGGCACCCAGGCGTACTTGTCCTTTTTCATCTTGAACAGCACCACGGTGCACAGCAGCAGTGCAACACCGGCCAGCATCTGGTTGGCGATGCCGAACAGCGGCCACAGCATGTTGATGCCACCCAGCGGATCGGTCACACCCTGGTACAGGAAGTAACCCCACAGTGCGACGCAGCCACCGGTGGCGATGAAGCTGGCCACCCACGAGTCGGTGCGGCGCAGGGCCGGCACGAAGTTGCCCAGCAGGTCCTGCAGCATGAAGCGGCCCGAACGGGTGCCGGCATCCACCGCGGTCAGGATGAACAGGGCTTCGAACAGGATGGCGAAGTGGTACCAGAACGCCATCATGCCTTCGCCCGGCAGCACTGCGTGCAGGATCTGAGCGATACCAACGGCCAGAGTCGGCGCACCACCGGCGCGCGAGAGGATGGTGGTTTCACCGATCTCTGCTGCGGTTGCGGTCAGCTGGTCCGGGGTGATTGCAAAGCCCCAGTTGGTGACGACCTGCGCCGCATGCACCACGTCGGTGCCGATGATCGCGGCCGGACTGTTCATGGCGAAGTAGATGCCCGGCTCGATGATCGAGGCGGCGACCATTGCCATGATTGCCACGAACGATTCCATCAGCATGCCGCCGTAACCGATGTAGGCAATGTGGCCTTCATTGGCCAGCAGCTTGGGCGTGGTGCCCGAGCTGATCAGCGCATGGAAGCCCGACACCGCGCCACAGGCAATGGTGATGAACAGGAACGGGAACATGCTGCCCTTCCACACCGGGCCAGTGCCGTCGGTGAACTGGGTCAGCGCCGGCATCTTCAGTTCCGGCATCACGATCAGGATGCCGATCGCCAAGCCGACAATCGTGCCTATCTTGAGGAAGGTGGACAGGTAGTCGCGCGGGGCCAGCAGCAGCCATACCGGCAGCACCGCCGCGACAAAGCCGTAGCCGATCAGCATCCAGGTGATCTGGATGCCGGTGAAGGTGAACATCGGTCCCAGCACCGGATCAGCGGCAACCTTGCCGCCGTACCAGATCGCTGCGATCAGCAGGAACAGGCCTGCGATCGAGATCTCACCGATCTTGCCGGGGCGGATGTAGCGCATGTACACGCCCATGAACATGGCGATGGGCATTGTGGCTATCACCGTGAACATGCCCCAGGGACTGCCCTCCAGTGCCTTCACCACGATCATCGCCAGCACCGCGAGGATGATGATCATGATCATGAAGACGCCGAACAGCGCGATGGTGCCGGGCACCTGGCCCATTTCCTCGCGCACCAGATCGCCCAGCGAGCGGCCATTGCGGCGGCTGGAGATGAACAGGATCATGAAATCCTGCACCGCACCGGCAAGCACCACGCCGGCAATCAGCCAGAGCGTGCCGGGCAGGTAGCCCATCTGTGCGGCGAGTACCGGACCAACCAACGGGCCGGCGCCGGCAATGGCAGCGAAGTGGTGGCCGAACAGCACGTGCTTGTTGGTGGGCACGTAGTCCAGGCCATCGTTGTTGATGATCGCTGGCGTGGCGCGGGTGGGATCAACCCCCAGTACCTTGTTGGCGATGAACAGGCCGTAGTAGCGGAACGCGACCAGGTACAGCGATACCGCTGCCACCACGATCCAGAGGGCATTGATGTGTTCGCCGCGGCGTAGCGCCACGACGCCTAGACAGAACGCGCCTATCAGGGACAGCAGCGCCCATCCGGCTTTGGAAAAACCTTTCATCGAGTCGCCTCGCAGGGGAATGCCTGCAAGGGTCTACCCATGCAGGTCGGGGGTCAATGTGCATGGCAGCTGAATTGGATGCGACTTTGGTCTTAGGTCCGTGTCTTATCGAACATGACTGCGGGGCGGCGCTGTGCTGCAGCGGTAGGCTGGCTGGAACAAATGGTTGCAGCGGTGGCGATTGGTTTGGCGGTCGACGAGGGCCATTGTCTGCTGCATGTTCAAGGAGCTTCCTGATGACTAGCCACGATTCCGCCCGGGTGGTGCGCAGTATCCGCGGCATACCCACCTCCGACGGTGCAGGTGTACGCCTGACCCGGGTCATCGGTACCCCGTCGTTGCCGGAGCTGGACCCCTTCCTGATGCTGGATGAGTTCGGCACCGACCGGGCCGAGGACTATATCGCCGGGTTCCCGGACCACCCGCACCGGGGGTTTGAGACGGTGACCTACATGCTTGATGGGCGCATGCGGCACAAGGACAACCATGGCAATGAGGGTTTGCTTACTCCCGGTAGCGTTCAATGGATGACCGCCGGTCGCGGTCTGGTCCATTCGGAAATGCCTGAGCAGGAGTCGGGCCGCATGCGCGGCTTCCAGCTGTGGGTGAACCTGCCGGCGCGCGACAAGATGAGCGATCCGAGTTATCAGGAGTTCGCCCCTGAACGTATCCCGCAGGTGCTGCCTGCCGACGGCGTCAGGGTGAAGGTGATTGCCGGCGCGGTGGATTCGGTCAGCGGACCGATCCAGCAACCGGCTACCGATCCGGTTTATCTGGACATAGCGTTGGATGCGGGCACTCACTGGAGCTACCGTTTGCCGGAAGGCCACAACGCCTTTGCCTACGTGTTTGAAGGTGGCGTGTCGTTGGGCGAGGGCGAGGACGCGCGCGCGGTGGAGCTGCAGCAGTTGGCGGTGCTGGGTGGTGGCAGCGAGCTGCAGATGCGCGCAGGCGCTGAAGGCGCGCGCTTGATCGTGGTGGCCGGGCGCCCGCTGCGCGAACCGGTAGCGCGGCATGGGCCGTTCGTGATGAACACCCGCGAGGAGTTGATACAGGCTTTTGTGGATTATCAGGAAGGGCGCTTCTGAACGATGGCCGGTCCCGTGCATGCTGCGGCGGGACCGGCCTCAGTTGACCAGCGTCGACGGATCGACGTCAGCCCTACAACGCAAACCCGGGCTCAGTTGCTGCCTGCCAATGCGGACGGGTTGAGGTTCAAGGTCTGGGTCAGGCTCTGCAGCGTGCCGAGTTCGGTGGTGTCGGCAGCGTCGATCCAGATCTGCGCGTAGCGGTTCTTGTCCAGCTTGACCACGCTGATGCGGCGCGACTCCAGGCCGGGTACGTCACGTCCGCCCATGTCGAGCTTGTACCAATGCATCTCGGTGCCACCGAACGCGCCTTTTTCCGCGCGCAAAGGGCGATTCAAGGAGAGGCCTGGATCACGCCCGCTGAGCATCATGTTGAGTACGGCACGGCCATCTTCGGTGGTGGCTTTGCAGACGATGAAATCGCTCTGCACCTGTTGTTCCCAATGCAGGCCACTGCTTGACGGTAGTGACGGACATTGCACGGACTGCTGGGCGAACGCGGTGCTGCAGGCGGCGAGCGCGAGTGCAGCGCAAAAGATACTGACAGTCTTCACTTCGGATTCCCCCATGGAACATCGGCCGAGCGGCGCGATGAAAAACGTGTGGATGCTTCAGAAGGTGCAGTCTGGCTGGTGGGTGGTATCCCTCCCTCTGTACGTGCATCCCCATGCGCGCCAGCCAAGTTGCGACGGTATTACAAAATCCGGGTCAGTTGCAAAGTGTCTTTTGCAGCGCAAAAAGAACGGCCCCTTATAGGGGCCGCTCCGGGGAGTTGCTAACAAATGAAACTATCGATGCGACTTACTTGTCGCTGCCAATCCACTTGTACGCCAGGCCGCCGATGGCTGCGCCCAGGATCGGTGCCACCCAGAACAGCCACAGCTGGCTGATCGCACCGGCACCGGCAAACACGGCGACCGCGGTGGAGCGGGCGGGGTTGACCGAGGTATTGGTGACCGGAATGCTGATCAGGTGGATCAGGGTAAGCGCCAGACCAATGGCAATCGGCGCAAACCCGGCCGGCGCACGGCCATGGGTGGCACCCATGATCACGATCAGGAACACCGCGGTCAGCACCACTTCGCACAGGAACGCGGCAGCGACGGTGTAGCCGCCAGGCGACAGCGCGCCGTAGCCGTTGCTGGCGAAGGCACCGGGCTGACTGCCATCGATCAGGAAGCTGGCGTTGCCTTGGGCGATCTGCAGCAGGATGAAGGCAGCGACGATGCCGCCCAGTACCTGGGCAACGATATAGGGCAGCAGGTCCTTGGCCGGGAAGCGACCGCCAGCCCACAGGCCGATACTGACCGCCGGGTTGAAGTGCGCGCCGGAGATGTGGCCGAAAGCATAGGCGCCGGTCAGTACAGTCAGACCGAAGGCGAGGGCAACACCGACAAAGCCAATGCCCAGCGGATTACCGTCACCGCCAAATTTCGCAGCCAATACCGCGCTGCCGCAGCCGCCCAATACCAACCAGAAAGTGCCGAGGAATTCGGCAGCCAAACGCTTTCCCATGCTCATTGTGTCGTTCCTTTTATGTTCCCCGATTCGGGTGTGGGGAAAGTAACGGAGAAGAGGCGTAGATGCGTAGCGAAATCGTTAACTGTTTACCGCTTTTGCCTGTAGTGCTTTAGCACTATGCGCGGCTCGCGCCTTGCTGGCTACAGGAAGGAAACCGACCGGCATGGGGCGCACGCGCCATTGTGGGTGGAGCGGAATCAGCCGGGCAGGGGAATGAATTCCTTGTCGTCGCCGGGGATGGTGCCGAAGCGGCCGTTCTGCCAATCGTCCTTGGCCTGCTCAATGCGCTCCTTGGAGCTGGAGACGAAGTTCCACCACAGGTGGCGCGGACCATCCAGCGGCTCGCCGCCCATCAACATGGCCTTGAGAGGGGTCTTGGCGCGCAGGCGGCCGCGTGCACCGGGCTCGGGGATGACCAGGTGCTGGGTGGGGATATCCACACCGTCCAGCTGGGCGTCGCCTTCAAGTATGTAGAGCGCGCGTTCGACGTGGGAGGTGTCCAGCTCGATTTCGGCGCCGGGCTCCAGGTCGATGGCGACGTTCAAGGTGTCGGCGAATACCTTGACCGGGGATTCCTCACCATAGGCGCGGCCGGCGATCACCCGCAGCCAGGCGCCATCGCGGCGCTGCTGCGGCAGTTGGTCGGCGGAGAAATGGAAGAAGCCTGGGTCGGTCTCCTCATGCGTCTTGGGCAGTGCCACCCAGGTCTGCATGCCGTGCAGGGCCTGCGCGTGTTCGCGCACATCGGCTGGGGTGCGTTCGGAATGGGCGATGCCGCGACCGGCAGTCATCCAGTTGACGTCGCCGGGGCGGATGACCTGCTCCGAGCCCAGGGTGTCGCGGTGACCGATCTGCCCAGCCCACAGGAAGGTGACCGTGGCCAGGCCGATATGCGGATGCGGGCGTACGTCGATGCCCTGGCCGGGGCTGAAGATGGCCGGGCCCATGTGGTCCACGAACACGAATGAACCCACGGTGCGCGCTTGCAGGGTGGGAACGGCGCGGCGGACCTGGAAGCCGCCAAGGTCGTGGACGCGCGGGCTGATGATGGTGGTCATGGCTGGCTGCTCCGGCTTGCTTGAATGTGCGGGCAGGATGGCATGGCAGGGGCGAAGAAAGGGGTGTCGTGCGGGGAATGGATTGTTGTTTTGCTGGGTGGGTTGGCGGGTTGGAAGCTGGGCGGCTGACAGCGTTACCCCTCCCTGGCCCTCCCCTTCGCTGCGCGAAAGGGAGGGGACCAACGCCCAGGTTGCGCGGAAGGCCGTCGCTTCGCCCCCTCCCTTTGCCGAAGGCAAGGGGAGGGTTGGGGAGGGGTGAGCTTCTGCTCCTGTGCTTTCACCAACAAACCCCGTCCCACGGCAATTGCACAGCCGCCATACCCAAACCCCCGACAAAGAACGGATGCCAGCGTGAAGGGGCTACAATCGCTGTCTCACTTTCCCTTCCCGGAGACCTCCGCAGTGACCCGCAAACTCGTGCTGTTGCGCCATGGCCAGAGCCAGTGGAACCTCGACAACCGCTTCACCGGCTGGGTGGACGTGGACCTCACCGAGCAGGGCCGCCAGGAGGCTGCTACCGCCGGCCGGCTGATGAAGGAAGAAGGCCTGCAGTTCGACGTGGCCCACACCTCGGTGCTCAAGCGCGCCATCCATACCCTGCAGGGTGCACTGGCCGAACTGGGCCAGGACTGGCTGCCGGTCAACAAGTCCTGGCGTTTGAACGAGCGTCACTACGGTGGCCTGCAGGGCCTGGACAAGGCCGAGACCGCCGCCAAGCACGGTGAGGAGCAGGTCAAGGTATGGCGCCGTTCCTACGACATCCCGCCGCCGCCGATGGACCTGGCCGACCCGGGCCATCCGATTCATGACCGTCGCTATGCCGGCCTGGACCGCAATGCACTGCCGGCCACCGAGTCGTTGGCGACCACGCTGGATCGCGTATTGCCGTACTGGCATGACGCCATCGCCCCGCAGTTGAAGGAAGGCAAGACCGTGTTGGTCACTGCCCACGGCAACTCGCTGCGCGCGCTGTACAAGTACCTCAACAACGTGAGCAAGGAAGCCATCCTTGAGCTCAACATCCCGACCGGCATTCCGCTGCTGTTTGAACTGAATGACGACCTCACGGTCAAGTCGTTCCGTTACCTGGGCGACCCGGAAGCAGCCAAGAAGGCCGCCGAGGCTGTGGCCAACCAGGGCAAGGCCAAGTAAGCGAACAGCTGCAGGCAGCATCGGTGCTGCCTGCTCAAGCAAGGAGTGACCCAAAGACCGATGTCAGCACGCTGGCATCGGTCTTTCCGCATTTGTAGGAGCGGCGTAAGCCGCGAAGCTGGCAATGCTGAAGTCACAAGCACCGCTTGTATCCGATGATCTCCCTGCTTCGCGGCTGACGCCGCTCCCACAAGCCGCGCCTCCTGGGCTGTGCTTTGAAAGATCACCGCAGGCATCGGCTCTGTTTTTGTAGGAGCGGCGTAAGCCGCGAAGCTGGCAATGCTGAAGCCGCAAACACCGCTGGCATCCGATGATGTCCCGGCTTCGCGGCTTACGCCGCTCCTACAATTATCAGCCCCGCTGCCTCAGCGGTGGCACTGCACCGGGGTGGCGTCACAGCGTGCGTTGTCACGCACGGCCAGATCCTTGCCGATGTTGTAGCCGCCGTATAGCAATGCCAGCACCAGCAAGGCCAGACCAAACATCAGATTCTCGATACGGATGCCCGCGGACTTTGGCGCGGCGGTGCTGGCTGGCTGGGTAAGAACCAGATCCTCAGCCGCAACCTCCAGCGCCGCCGCAACCGCCATCCGCGATTCAAGCGAGGCGTTGCCTTCGGTTTCCAGCTGTTGCACCGTGCGCGGGCTCAAACCGCAGATGCTGGCCAGGTGTTCCTGTGACCAGCCGCGGGCTTCGCGCAGTTGCCTGCTCCGCTTTCCGTCGATGTTCACTGTTTCATCTTCCATGCTGCACTCCTGCCGGTGTTAGCCGAGCTGCCAAGTTGCCGGGCAACAGCGTTAGCGGTGTTTCTTCCCAAAGGAATCAACGGCTTGTGCGCTTCCAAGGTGGCGGCTGAGCTGCTCCGCAGTGCGCATGCAATTGGGAGAGACAGTCTTCGGAAGGGGGCCGTGCCATGCCATCATCGGGAACTGATCACGATCGCTGGAGAACCTGCTTGAGCAAATGGATGATGTCGGTAATGGCAATGGTGGCGCTGAGCGCCTGTAGTGGTGCTCCCGAAGCTGCACCCAAGGCCACACCTGAAGCGGTCGCCGCGAAGCCTGCAGCAATCGTGCAACGTGGCGAAGGCAACGCTTATGAAGTGCTGGGCAGCGAAGTATGGGACGTGCCGGATCCGGTCAGTGGTCGCGACTACCAGGTGTTCGTGGCCTTGCCGGCCGGTTATGCCGAGAACCCGGACAAGCGCTACCCGGTGCTATACGTCACCGACGCCGACTATGCCTTTCCGCTGGTCTGGCAGATGGCGCGGCGTTTGAATGTCGAAGGCCGCAAGATCGAGGACTTCATCCTGGTCGGCCTGTCCTATGCCAAGGGCGAGGGCGGCATGCAGAGCCGCCGCCGCGACTACACGCCCACGGCCAATGGCCCGAGTAGCTCGCCGGCCGATGCCGTGCACGGTGGTGCCAGCGACTACATCACCTACCTGGAAACGCAGGCGCTGCCATTCGTGGCCAAGCGCTACCGCAGTGATGAGAGCCGGCGCATGTTCCTCGGCCATTCCTATGGGGCTTTGCTCGGCACGCAGGTGCTGCTGGAACGCCCGCAACTGTTCAGCGGTTACATCCTTGGCAGCCCGTCGTACTGGTTCGACAAGCATGAGATGGAGCGTCGACTGACCTCGGCAGGCAAGCCCGCCGAGCTCCCGGTGCGGGCCTATATGTATGTCGGCGAGTATGAGTCGGTACAGCACGGCGGTGATGTCGACATGGTGGTGGATGCGCAGCGCATGATTGGTCTGCTGGGGGACCGTGGCAGCCAGTCACTGGAGCTGAAGCTGGACGTGCTCAATGACGAGGACCATCTCAGTGTTGCACCGCGTGGCTTCATGCATGGCTTGAAGTACCTGCTGGCCACGCCAAAGGGTTGAATCCGGCGAAGGACGGGGCCGGGCGCGCGGACAGCGTGCGGCCCCGTTTGGCGAACCACGACCAACGGCAGGTGCGTTGCCATGCAGCCTGGCTAGACTTGCTTCAACTCCTTGCCGCCTGCGGTACGTCATGTCCTCGCTGTCAGCCACACATGCGACCGATGTAGCGCCGGCAGCTTGCCGGCGCAGGGTCTTCGCTGGCGAGCAGTTGGCAGTGCGGGTCAGCTGGTACGCGCCCGGCGAGCGTATGCACCAGCATGCGCACGATTGCCATCAGCTCTCCTTACTGCTGCTCGGCAGCCTGGGCGAGCAGACCGCACAGGGTGAAGAACGTCTGCTGGTGCCCGCGCTGGGCGTGAAACAGGCGGGCGTGGCGCACGCCAACGATTACGGTCCGGCTGGGGCGCTGATGCTGGGCATCGATCTGCCGGCTGAGTTCGATCTGCAGGAGCAGCTCGGCATCGGCCATGCCTGGTGCTGGCGTGCCGGTGATCTGCAGCCGGCACTGCTGCAGGGGCGAGGTCTGCTTGCGGCGCTGTTCTGCGGCGAACTTGCCAAGGCCGATATCGATAGCCGACTGTGGGAACTGCTGGCCGGCATGGCGACCACCGCTGAACGACCGGGCGGTACACCGCCGCGTTGGTTGGTGCTTTGCTGCCAACGTCTGCAGGATGAGAGCGTGGCCTTGACGGAGCTGGCCGGCGAGCTTGGCCTGCATCCGGTGTACCTGGCCCGCGCCTTCGCGCGCTGGATGGGCTGCGCACCCTCGGTATTCCGGCTGCGCGCGCAGCTGCAGCGCGCCTTGCCGCTATTGGCCAGCGGCGAAGCCTTGGCCGACGTGGCCCAGCAGGCCGGCTTCGCCGATCAGTCCCACTTCAGCCGCAGCGCCCGTGCCCACAGCGGCTTGACCCCAGCCCGGCTGCGGGCGTTGTTGCGGGCGTGAGCAGGTTCAATCCGTTCAATATCCGCATCGCGGCGATAGCGCATCGTGGCAGCCGTCAGCCACGGAGCCGCCCAATGCATCAACGCAACATCCTGTTCCTGCCAATGCTGCTGTCGATCTGGCTGGGGGGAGGGACGCCCGCTGCCGCAGCCTCTCCCGAGCAGGCCGCGCAGAAACTGGCGACGTTCCTCGACGGCGTGCCAGAACTGGGCCCGGGCTATGCAGTGGTGATCGTCGATCGCGACCAGCAATTGCTGGGTTATACGCGAGGTCAGCGCAATGCCGGCACGCAGGCGCCGCTTGGCATGCAGACCCCGATGTACATCGCCTCGCAGACCAAGGCGTACATGGGGCTGCTGGCGCAGGTATTGGATCAGCAGGGCGTGCTGCGGCTGGACAGCACCTTGGCTGACCACTGGCCGCAGCTGCGCCTGCCCGAGGGCGTCGATCCGGTAGCCTGGACCTTGGCTGACCTGCTCAATCACCGTGTGCCCTTGAGTGCCGATGCCATCACCACGTTGGAAGCGTATATCGGCAGTCCAGATCCCGCCTTGTACCCGCAACTGCTGCAGCAGTTCGCCAGCAAGCGCGCCGATGGCTTCGATTACGACAATCTTGGCTACAACATCTATGCCGCCATCCTGCAGCAGCGTACCGGCAGGTCATGGCAGGACTGGCTGCAGCAGACATTGTTCACGCCGTTGCAGTTGCACGAAACCGCAACGAACACTTCCAGCTTCGATCCAACACAGCTTGCCTTCAATCATCAATGGCTGGGCGCCGAACAGGGCTGGCGCGTGGTGCCGCCCAAGCCGGATGCACTGATGCATTCGGCTGGCGGCATGATGACCTCGCCGCGCGACTTGGGCCGCTGGTTGCGCCTGCAGCTTGGCGCAACGCTGTCGCCACAATTCGATGCGCGGCTGCTGCAGGCAGCACATCGCATCGGTGTGCAGGTTGATCCCAAGGCACGCAATGCCTACGAGCTGCCGTGCAATGGTTATGCCTTCGGTTGGAACGTCTGCGATTTCGAAGGCCACACGCTCTACATCCATGGCGGCAGTTACACCGGTGCACGCAGCATGATGGCGTTCTCGCCGGACCTGGGGGTTGGCATCGGTGTGTTCTCCAACTCGGATAACGCCACCGGCTGGTTGACCTCGCGCACGGTTGTGCAGTTCTTCCAGTATCTGGTTGACCATCCGGAGGCTGCTTCATGGGCGCAGATTCGGCAGAAGGCGTATCCGCAGCGGGTGGCCGATCAGTTGGCTGGCATGCGCGCGCGGCAGGCCAAGCAACATGACGATCCGAGGTGGCAGGGCTGGCGTTGGAAGCCGGAGTCGAATGCCGGCTATGCAGGTGAGTTCCGTGGTGTGCAGTTGCCGGTTAGTGCACAGGTAACTGCGGTTGATGAAGGGCTGAAGCTTCAGATCGGCGCGCTTAACCGCAGTTTGATGCCTGCAGCGACGGATCTGTTCGCTGCACAGGATGGGCCCTTGGATGTGTCAGAGCCGCTGCAGTTCCAGCGTGATGCACAGGGCGAGCTTCTTGGGTTTGAGTTTGATGGGCAACGCTATGTGCGGGCGGAACCCAGGTAATTACGTACAGCGGTTTTGACAGCTTTTGTAGGAGCGGCGTAAGCCGCGAAGCTGGCGATGCTGCAATTGCAGATATCTGTGCCATCTAAAGATCTATCTGCTTCGCGGCTTATGCCGCTCCTACAAAAAGCTGGTCGTGCGACGGGCGTGCTCTTGTTTGTGGGAGCGGCGTCAGCCGCGAAGCTGGGATTGCTGCGGTTGCAGGTTTCTGTGCCAGCTGATGGTCCATCTGCTTCGCGGCTTACGCCGCTCCCACAAGGGAGAACATGCCGGTCGCTTTGTGCAGCTGCCCAAAGCAAAAAGCCCGGCATCAGGCCGGGCTTTTGCTTGCTGCAAATTACTGCTGCGACTTACTTGAAATCCAGGGTCTTCTCGAAGGACTTCAGTTCATGCCGTGCCATCGCCAGATTGGCGTGGGTGCGATCCAGCACGACGTACAGGAACAGATCCTTGCTGCCATCGAGCGGGCGGATCAGGTGGTACTGCTTGGACAGGGTGAGCAGGATGTCTTCCACCACATCGCTCAGGCCCAGCGAATTCGCCACGCGGCGCTTGGCGCGCACGACGTCGGCGTTGCCTGCGGCGGCAACGTCCATGTTGATGGCGCCGCCACCGAGCGTGCCCAGCGTCATGCCGCTGTCGCTGTCGACCAATGCAGCGCCGATGAAACCGGCAATTTCGCCCAAAGCATCAAGTTTTACGTTTGCAGCCATTTTTCATCCAATGAAGTGAGTAGTTCTACAAATGCAGCGGCCGCGCAGGTCTTGCCCGGGCGAGCAGTCCGCCAGAATAACGAAAACAGATGGGCGCATGCGCGCTGCCAGAGTTCTTCTGTCTGCAACGATGTGTTTGTCAGCAGATGCGAGGGAGTGCAAGCGAGCGCAGCTGGTAGCGCCATGGCACCACATTTACACCCTCGGTATGGCCCAGCAGCGGAGTGGCGACAACACCAGCAGTATTTCCGGAACGGGCCCCTGTGGCTGACGACATCATCGCTCTGGGCGAGTGGCATGGCGCCGGGAAACAACCGCAGCCTGTCGCAATGAAACCCTCACGGCCAATTTACAGGCCGGTCGCAGAATGGCGCGTGGCGAGCGAGTGTGAGCCGGAGGCAGCGGCTGCCGTTGCCATTCCGTCATCGATTATTCCAACCAGTGGGAGTGCACATCATGGGCAAGCCGGCAGTGGTTCTGGTACACGGTTTCTGGGGCGGGGCGGCGCATTGGGCGCGGGTGATCGTGGCGCTGAGGCGGCTGGGCTACCAGGACATCCGTGCGGTGGAGAACCCACTCACATCGCTGGCCGATGACGCCGAGCGCACCCGCAAGATGGTGGCGCAGGTTGGCGGCCCGGTGGTGCTGGTGGGGCATTCGTATGGTGGCGCGGTGATCAGCCAGGCCGGCAACCTGCCCAATGTGAAAGCGCTGGTATTCATTGCCGCCTTTGCCCCTGATGCGGGCGAAAGTGCGGGTGGCATTACCCAGCAGCATCTGCCTGCCGCAGCGCCCAACCTGGCGCCGGACAGCGACGGTTACCTGTGGCTCAAGCCCGACAAGTTCCACGAAAGCTTCTGCCAGGATCTGCCCGAGGAAGAAGGCTTCGTCATGGGCGTCACCCAGAAGGCGCCGCTGGCTGGCACCTTCGGTGACAACATCAGCGATCCGGCGTGGCGGCATAAACCGAGCTGGTACCAGATTTCCAGCCTGGACCGGATGATCGCGCCGGAGAACCAGCAGGCCATGTCCGCCCGCCTCAACGCGCGCAAGGTGATCACACTGGAGGCTGGGCATGCCTCACTGGCTTCGCATCCGGCCGAGGTGGCCGCCTTGATCGATGAGGCGGCAACGGCGACGGCTGGTTGAGACTACGGCGTCGTGACTAGCGCTGACCCGCTGCATGCGGCAGCGGGTTCATGCCTCAACGGAAGAACTGGCTGGGCGTCAAACCAAAGCGACGTTTGAACATGGTGGCGAATGCGCTGGGGCTCTCATAGCCCAGCGCCAGAGCCACATCGATGACCTTCTCGCCGACAGCCAGCCGTTCCAGCGCTCGCAGCAGACGCGCCTGCTGGCGCCATTGACCAAAGGTCATGCCGAGTTCGCGGGCACACAGGCGCTGGATGGTTTTGACATCGACCTGCAGCCGGGTTGCCCAATCCTGCAGGGTCGATGCATCTTCCGGATGTTGCTGAAGCTGTCGGCCGATCTGCCGCAGGCGCGCGTCGCGTGGCTCAGGCAGGTGCAACGGCAATACCGGCAGGGTCTGCACTTCGTCCAGGATCAGCCGCATCAGCCGGCCGTCACGCGAGTCTTCGGCATAGTGCGCCGGTATCTTGACCGCGGCGTGGATCAGCGATGCCAGCAGTGGGGTGATGGACACTGCCGACGGCGTCGCGGGTGCGTCAGGCATTGCCTCTGGCGTGATGTACAGGCTGCGCATCTGGACCAGCCCGATGCAGTGCACCTGATGGCCGATGCCAGCGGGCATCCAGATCGCGCGCGTGCTGGGTACGACCCAGCGGCCCATGCCGGCATTGACCACCAGCACCCCGGTTTCCGCGTAGACCAGTTGATGCCGATCCGGATGGTGGTGCAGTGGAATCAAGGTGGTGGCGGGGTAGTCCCGGGCCTTGCAGTAAACCACTGTTTCCGGGCCGACCGGGAGCGGTTGGCGACGGCCTTTTCGGACAGATGGAATGTCCTTTTCAAAAGGATGCATGACCATATCGCGCAGGATGGACGTGTCCTGCGACTCTACCATGCGCGTCCGCCCCCATCTCGCGGTCATGCCATGTCATCTCCCGCTTCAACGGTTGCAGCCCCTGTCACACAACGTCGCCCGGTCGCGGTGGGCGTGCTTGCTGCCATCAGCAGTTCGCATCTGGTCAACGACATGATGCAGTCGCTGATCCTGGCGCTGTATCCGATCTTCAAGGGTCAGTTCCATCTGAGCTTCGCCCAGGTGGGTTTGATCACGCTGACCTATCAGCTCACTGCGTCCTTGTTCCAGCCGCTGATCGGTTTGCGCACCGACAAGCGTCCGGCGCCGTATTCGCTGCCGATGGGCATGGTGTCCACCTTGTGTGGTCTGCTGTTGCTGGCCTTCGCGCCCAACTTCGTGACGGTGTTGGTGGCGGCGATGCTGGTCGGCATCGGTTCGGCCATATTCCACCCGGAATCCTCGCGTATCGCGCGGCTGGCATCGGGCGGCCGCCATGGCCTGTCGCAATCGGTGTTCCAGTTGGGGGGCAACGCCGGTACGGCGGTAGGACCATTGCTGGCTGCGGCGGTGATCGTGCCGAATGGCCAGCGCAGCGTGGCCTGGTTCGCGTGTGCTGCGTTGCTGGGCATCGGCCTGCTGACCTACGTGAGCCGCTGGTACCAGCAGCATCTGCTTGCCGTCGCCGCGCAGCCCAGATCAGTGGCCAAACCTGCCAATCTGTTGCCGCCGAAAACCGTGGCCTGGGTGATCGGCATCCTGCTGGTGCTGATCTTCAGCAAGTACTTCTACATCGCCGGCTTGAGCAGCTACTACACGTTCTATCTGATCCAGAAGTTCCATGTGTCGGTGCAGAGCGCGCAGCTGCATCTGTTCGGCTTCCTTGCCGCATCGGCGGCCGGCACCTTGATCGGCGGACCCTTGGGTGACCGCATCGGCCGCAAGCCGGTGATATGGGCGTCGATCCTGGGTGTAGCGCCGTTCGCGTTGGTACTGCCTTACGCCGATCTGCAATGGACCATGATCCTGACGATGGTCATCGGCTTCGTGTTGTCCTCGGCGTTCTCGGCGATCCTGGTGTACGCGCAGGAATTGATGCCCAACCGCATCGGCACGGTTTCCGGCCTGTTCTTCGGCTTCGCCTTCGGCATGGGCGGCCTGGGTGCGGCAGTGCTGGGCGTGCTGGCCGACCACACCAGCATCCTCTGGGTTTACAAGGTGATTTCGTTCCTGCCATTGCTGGGCATCGTCGCAGCCTTCCTGCCAAACCCGCGCGCACGTTGAATGACAGGCGGTGCGCGCAGCCATTGAACGCGGAATTCCTACTCCCCTGGTAGCGCCAGGGGGAGCTTTGGAGGGCGGCAGATTTTGCCCCCCCTCTCTTTCGCAACGCGAAGGGAGGGTTGGGTGGGGGTAAAGCTTTTGCTGTAGCGCCACCGGATCGCCTGATTGCCGCCCGGCAGGGACCTCATCCCGGATTGAGGCATCAGTGCCAAGCCGCCGCAGGCGCATGGCCGAGTCTACTTGTTCATCCTTTTTTATGCATGAAGTTGCATGATTTATTGTGTTGATGCATGATTTCGTTATCAAGGGCCGGGCGCCCGGAGCGGGTGACCCTCGGCGCTTCCGATGCCGAGCCAGACTCACATCAACGCAGAGAGCCATCACATGACTGCCCATGACCCCGATGCGCTCCCGCAGGAGCGCCAGCAGCGCATCCTCGAGCAGCTCCGCAAGCACGGCCGGGTTGTGGCCAATGATCTGGCGGCTGCGTTTGCTGTCTCCGAGGATTCCATCCGTCGCGATCTGCGCGAGATGGCTTCCAAAGGACTCTGTCGGCGGGTGTACGGCGGCGCGCTGCTGCCCACGCCACAGTTCGACGCGTTGCCCGAGCGGGTAGGGCGGCAGGATCCGGAGCGCAGCGCCCTGGCGGCCCACGCGGCCTCGTTGTTGCTGCCCGGGCAAGTGGTGCTGATGGATGCGGGTTCCACCAATGTCGAGATTGCACGCGCGCTGCGTGGCACGGCGTTGACGGTGGTGACCAATTCGCCAGCGGTTGCCAATGCATTGGCCGGCGCGCAGGCGGCCGAGGTAGTGATGATCGGCGGCCGGATTGATCCGCGCAGTGGTGGTGCCATCGGCTCCATAGCCTTGCAGCAGCTGAGCCAATTGCAGGCCGATGTCTGCATTCCCGGCGTTTGTGCGGTCGATCCTGAAACCGGCATATGGGGCATCAATGCCGAAGAATGCGCGTTCAAGCAGGCAATGCTGCGCGCCTGTGACATGACGCTGATCGTCGCCAGTAGCGAGAAAATCGGTGCACGCGGAAGCTTCCGCATTGCAGGCATCGAACAGGTGGATCAGTTGCTGATCAGCAACCGCGTCACAACGGAAATGCTGGAGCGGCTCGCGCCGATTGCATCGCGTCTGCAGCGAGTCCCCGTGGCGAAAGCCTGATAACGACTGATCGGGCGCCTTGATCGAATGCGCACAGCAGCAGTAAATGAGCAACCAGGAACAACACGTGAGCAATCCACTACTTCTACAGCGCAGCCAGCAGATGGCCACGCGCGCCGCCTTCTTCGTTCCCGGCTTTGCGATTGCATGCTGGGCGCCGCTGGTGCCGTTCGCCAAGGCCCGCGCAGGTCTTGATGACGCATTGCTGGGGGTGCTGCTGCTATGCCTGGGCTTGGGCTCGCTGTTGTCCATGCCGCTGGCAGGCATGCTGGCCGCGCGTCACGGCTGCCGCCCGGTGATGCTGGCTACGGTACTGATGATGGTGTTGATGCTGCCCTTGCTGGCCGTTGCATCCACACCGCTGACCATCGGTGCCGTGCTGCTGGTGTTCGGTGCGGGCATCGGTGCCATGGACTGCGTGATGAACATGCAGGCGGTGGTGGTGGAACGCGAATCCGGCCACGCGATGATGTCGGGCTTCCACGCCTTCTACAGCATTGGTGCGCTGTCTGGCGCGGCCCTGGTGACCTTGCTGCTGTCGATTGGCGGCGGTGCCGTGTTGTCCACTTTGGTGGTGGCTGCCGGCGTTGTCGCGATCACGGCATTGTCATCGCGCTGGTGGCGCAATGAACGTGCCGAGCAGGGCGAAAGCAGTTTCGCGCTGCCACGTGGCGTGGTGATCGTGATCGGCACGGTGTGCTTCATCAGCTTCCTGGCCGAAGGCTCGATGCTGGACTGGAGCGCGGTGTTCCTGCATGACGTGCGCGGCGTTGAGCTCGCCCATGCCGGTTGGGGCTTTGTCGCCTTCAACATCGCCATGACTGCCACGCGGCTGTTCGGCGACCGGCTGGTGAACCAGCTCGGGCCGAGCATGGCGGTGCTGCTGGGTGGCCTGCTCGCATGTGCAGGCTTCGTATTGGCCACCTTGGTACCAAGCTTCGGCGTAGCGCTGCTGGGCTATGCGCTGGTCGGCATTGGCTGCGCCAACATCGTGCCGGTGATGTTCAGCCTTGCCGGGCGGCAGACCCGCATGCCGGAGAGCGTCGCCATTCCCGCCGTCACTACCATGGGTTATGCCGGCGTGCTGCTGGGGCCGGCGGCGATTGGCTTCATTGCCCAGCAGTGGTCGCTGCCGGCTGCATTCCTGATGGCTGCGGCAGCGCTTGCGGTTGTCGCGGTGATTGGTTCGATGTTGCGGGTGCGCTAAGCACTTAGTTGGCTATGCTTCTCCCACGCTCTACGTCTTGGCATGGATGATGCAGTGATCATTCTTGAGGTTATTTTTCCTGCAAACTGAGTAGGAAAGTGCTGCGATTAAACCGTTTTCAGAGGATTTGAGGCGTTTCTCATAATTAGTGGCCATTTTGCTGTGGCAGCATCCCGAATGCCTTTTGGTTTGGCATGATCAAGGGAATGAAAGCATGCAGTGGTTGCAACACCCGGGATGGGATGGGCCGGACTCCAAGCATCGGTTGATTGATATCGAATGGCCTGGCACAGGTGATTCTCCACCTCTATGGCCAAGTAGCATCCGCTACCGCGACGAGCTCAGCCGTCCCTTTCAACTCGAAGCTACCTGTTTCTGCAGTGTTGAGGACATTGAGCTTAAGCAGCTGGTGGGTAGACACGTGGGGTTCGGCGTGGACACTGGCGCTGGGGAACGGCGTTGGCTCTCGGGAATCATCAGCGAGGCAGTAAAACGCGACGGAGCAGGCAGTTTTGCGCTGATCGATCTCCAGGTTGAATCCGCCCTGTCGCTGCTGGACCGCCGCCGTACCAGTCGCATCTTCCAAGACCAGAGCGTTCCGCAGATCGTGGCTGTGGTGCTGGACGAACATCGCCAACGCAACGTCACCATCGCAGCCTCGTTCAGCCATGAAAGCGAACTGCAGCGCGACTACCCGGTGCGCTCGTATTGCGTTCAGTTCAACGAAAGCGATCACGCCTTCATTGATCGTTTGCTGGCTGAGGAAGGCATTACCTACTACTTCACCTTCTCCCGACAGTCGGACGCTGTTTCACACCAACTGGTACTCACTGAGAAAATTCTGCACGGGTGTCAGTCGCCGCAGGCTGTACATTTCAGGACGCAGGCCGATGCCGTCGGTCCACAGGAGCAATGGTTGACCCGCTGGGAAGCCCAGCAGCAACTTGTTGGATGCCGAGTAAGCCTCTCCAGTCATGACTATCAGCCCGCGCAGCGCCTGCAGGGTCAGGATGAAAATAATCAGGGGCAAGGCGAGTATGGTCGGCAGGCAGTCGCCAGTCTGACTGACTATCGGTCATTGGCGCCGTACTACGCTGATAACGAGCGCGAGTTGAGCACCTACGCACGCCTCCGGATGCAGGCTGAAGAGCAACAGGCCAGAACCTTCCTTGGGAGTGGGCGGCTACGTGGCCTGGCCACTGGCGAGCTCATTTTGCTGGAGGATCATCCGGGGCATGCAGGCCAGAGCGAACATCAGCGGACTTTCGTCGTCACCGGAATTGATCTGCAGTTGCGCAACAACGTTCCTGAAGCGTGGCAGTTGCCTTGGTCGCTGCTGGAGCAGGCAGCTCAAGGCAATCTGATCGGGGGCGAGGAGCATCCGGATCAGGCAGCGGACGACATCAGACTGTGCTTCAGTGCAGTCCATCGGGATGTGCCCTTGGTGCCGCGCTATGCCGGGACCCTTGATCGCCCGACCGCAGATGGGCCGCAGACGGCCACCGTCGTCGGCCCTGTCGGTGAGGAAATATTTACCGACGAGTTAGGGCGTGTTCGCATTCAGTTTCATTGGCAGCGCCCAGAAGAGCATCCGGCTGGCACGGCTGAGGGCAACGAGCGATCTTCAACTTGGGTGCGAGTGGCCATGCCCAGTAGTGGCGATGGCTTTGGCCATCAGTTTGTGCCTCGCATCGGTCAGGAGGTGTTGGTCGCCTTCCTGCACAACGATATCGACAGACCAGTGGTGGTTGCCACACTTTACAACGGCAAACATGCGACACCGGGCTTCAGTGGGCGACGCGGTTTGCCTGGAAATCACACACTGTCGGGCATCCAATCGCGTGAGCACCATGGTCAAGGTCACAGCGAACTACTGATGGACGACACTCCCGGGCAGGTCCGTGCCCGGTTGGCAACTACCCCGTTTGCCAGCGAGCTCAACATGGGCAAGTTGAGCTCGCCGCGAGTAGACGGACAGGCGCAGCCACGAGGTGATGGTGCAGAGCTGCGTACTGATGCGGCACTGGCGTTACGCGCTGCCCACGGGATCCTGATCACCAGCTATGCGCGCGAGTTGGCCCGAGGTGGGCAACTGGACCGGCAGGAGTTGCTGACGCTGCTTGACGAGTGCGGCGAACTCTTTCGCGGGTTGGGGCAGACAGCGACCAATCGTGGCGCGAAACAAAGTGATGGCGAAGGCATGGCGGCGTTGCAGGAGGCCGTGGCTGCGTGGCCAGAAGCGGGAAATCAAGCCGGCGAGCCGGTCGTCGCCATTGCTGGCGATGCAGGCATCATCAGTGCTACACCGCAGTCGCAGCTGCACTATGCCGGCCAGAACCACGACGTTGTCGCAACTGACAACGTGCAGTCAGTCAGCGGCGGTGCCACGCTTTTGCAGGCCGGTGCTGGCGTGTCTGTCTATGCTCAGGATGGTGGCATCCAGGCAATCGCCAACTGCGGCAACGTGCTGGTACAAGCGCAGGACGCGGACATCGCACTGAATGCGCAGAAGTTCCTGCATGCATCGGCGAGCGAAGGGGAGGTGCTGGTTACCGCCCCAACCATCCGCTTGGTTGCTGATGACGGTAGCTATATCCGTATTGGAAACGGCATTGAAATTGGTACGCAAGGCGATGTGAAGCTGCACGCAGCCAAGCACGATTGGGCGGGTCCGAAGACGGACAGTTTCGCCATTCCTACGTTTGGGCGTGATCCGGCGGCGCGGCAGCCCCGGTTCCACTATGAAGGTGACACGGCTGCCGTAGTTGCCAACCTGGCGTATCGCCTCGTGATGGAGGATGGGGGCGTGGTTGAGGGAACGGCGGGCCGCGACGGGCATGGGCTGCGCGTAGAGCGTGGAACCATGCAGAAAGTGACGGTCGAAGTAGCCAAGTCGGCTGAGGACGGAGGTTGATGCAACGCCTCGGCGTTCAAGGGTTGAATGCGCCGTACTACCGCCGATGTGCTCAGGGTTTTCATCTGCGCACCGGCTTCACCTTGAGTGCTGGTGACTTGTGGTCGCCGTATCGAAGCGCTTGCTGACCATTGATGGAATGGAAGCCAGAATGCAAACAGGAGTATGCAAGTGAGTAACTACGAGACTGCGGGTCAAAGCCGACTTACACCCAATTCCACTGTGCCGAGCAATACGCCGGTGCCTCGTCAGCGGCCCGGTGTGGTCATTTTCCTGCATGGTGTCAATGACCCTGGCGCCAGTTATGCCTCGGTAGAAGAGGGCTTGTGCCAGGGCCTGAACGAGCGACTGGATCGCACTGACTTGAGGTCTGGAAGGTATGGCGTGGACTACTGGGCGACTAAGGCCAAGCCCAAGCAGTCGCATACCGAACTGGATATTGAGAGGCTCGATGATCCAGATACGCATCTCTATCTACGTAAGGATGGCCAAGCCAAGAGCGTGTTGATACCGTTCTATTGGGGCTACCGGGCGGCCGAAGGCGAGATTCAGCGTGATTCCAAAGGCGATCCTGCCAAGGTCCGTACCCAATACCAGGACAAATTCGGTAACCGGCTGGATCGGCATTTCGGAAAGGGTGGTGGATTCTTCGCGAATGCCACCAACAACTTGCGCGAAATGTACGGCAAAGGCTTCGACTTGGCCATCAGGCATGTGGCTAATACCCAGCTACCAAACAGTCAGTTCATGGGCGTGTGCCCGCATCGACGGTATTTCGTGCTGGCCGCCGAAAGGCTGGCCAACATGGTCAGCACCATCCGAAGTATCTATCCGTCCGAAACCATCACCATCATGGGCCACAGTCAGGGGACCTTGATCACCTTGCTTGCTCAGGCGCTGCTGGCCGACCGCCAGCAGCGATGTGCGGATTGCGTGATCATGGTGGCCAGTCCTTATTCGTTGCATGCCAAAGTCACACCGAAGGGAGGCGATACCTTGGGAGACTTTCTAGGCATCGTCGAGACGATCACAGCCGAGCCTTATGTCTTGCCAACGTTGGATGACCTTTGTGTTGGCCAACCCAAATCCGGTGGTCGCGCAGGCCCAGGATGGAGTGCGCTGAATGGGCATCGCATTGGCGTCGATGGTCGCTCGGCGGCATTCCCCGAGCGCGATAACCGGGGCAAGGTATATCTGTATTTCAGCCCTGATGATGCCACCGTAGGCTTGAGTCAGGTGGTTGGCATTGGCACCTTCGGCGTTCCCGACCTGGTGGAAGGGCGCGGTGCAATGGAAAGACTGCGTGAGATGCGCTTCTATCAGCGCTTGTGGACCAAGCGTCACCGTGAGGGCAAGCCGGTGTGGGTTGGTACTGAACCCAGTCGCCAGTTACTGCGTGCCAAAGGTGAGCCACGTTATGCCGGTGGTGGTTGGTCTGCGAAGAACATCGCGGCTTCCGAGCCAATGAATGAGGACGAGAGCTTGTGGATCAATGGGGAGGCGTTGATGCCCATGCACGCACCAAGAATGTTCGGTGGCGAAGCGGTCAAAGGCAGCCCAAGCACTCTTGGCAAAGATCGTGGCGATGATGTCACCAAGAACATTTCGCTGGGAAAGGAAAAGGCGAGTTTCCCATGGGTGCCTTTACCAGAGGCCTACGCAGGGATGAAGGAAGATGCTGCTCTTGCCAAATTCAACAGCGAGGCCGTGGATGAAAATGGTCAGACGCGTGCCGTTCGCACCAAAGGCATGTTTGACAAGTCACTTGAACGGGAAATGACCCCCGACGAGGCGCGCGCCTGGATGCGAACGGCGGAGTCGCAGCTGGAAGACAACAGCTATCACTCCGGTGTGCTACGCGATTCAGAAAATCACCGTTGGGTGACCGCAATGGATGTGGCCATTGGCCAGGGCCATATCCTGGACGACAAGGATTGGCGTGCGCTGCTGACGCTGATGGGGGATTGGAGGATGGAGGACAAACAGCTCGAAGACATGAGAAACAATCCGAAGTGGAATGATCTAAGCGACGCCACGCGAAAGCTCATCGAGGCCTGTGGTCGTTACTACAAATCTGGCGAGTTTCCGGCATCTTCGCTCGTCAACCTGCGGAAGCCTCCGCGGATGGTGAGCGGCGGAAACTTCAATGAGAACCCGTCATGAGTGGCCTCGGTACGATTCGCCCACGTTTGGCGCCCTATTGCTGGACGGCGGGCGTGCTCGGCGTTATCTGGATCCTGCTGATAGTTGCAATGGCCACAACGAAGGACCCCGACGCCCTACTGAACGACATGGAAATGGGCTATATGCGCAGCACGATTATTTTTGGAATTGCCGGTATCGCCACGCTGGCTGCGGCGGCTTTTGCAGGGCACTGGGGTTACAAGGCGCTTGTAGCCAAATCGGGTGTCTCAGCTGTTACAGTGACGGAATCTGCTTCCGCTGAAGAACCGACGAGCAGCCCGACCTGGTCGCTGGAGCTGCGCGGTGTTGGTATCGCTCCTGGTGCGAACCACCAGACCTCTGTATGGAAGAAAATCCGGGTGCCGGGGCAAGATGGCTTCAGCTCCATCTACTCGCAGGATCCCAATGACTATCCGGATTCCGCAAGTACCCGGGAGGACAACGCAGGCCTCAGTACCGGGGCGGCCTTCCGGTATGCCGCCGCCGATTCGGTGGCGTACTGGCCAATTCCGGTCTTCGCAGTAGAGCCGCCTTTCCGCGACGAACGTGAGATCAGACGTGCGGCGGGCCTGATCGGCGAGGGCAGGTTTAGCGGCTCGCTTGGGGTGACATTGTTTCTGTGGCAGCAGGATGCCAACACCACCCATGCGCAGCCGACGATCGAGCAGTTGTTTGCACTCTTCGATGACACCTCCGAGCTGCCAATGGCGATGATTGCCGCACGCGACGGTGATGTCATGCGGCAGAGATATGCTCCGCGGGGTACGCCAGCCATGCCTGACGAGCATTTTGTCCCTGTGGTGGAGGACACCACTGCAGTGCTGTTGGTTGCACGCAGTGATCGCGTGGACCACTACCTGCGCCCGTATGCTCCGGACTATAGGGAAAACAACCAGGACACCCGTACCGATCTGGGTAAGCTCTGGGCGCTGTTCTTTGAGACAAAAACCAAGGCGCTGAATTACTACGAGGAGGAGGCGCGCAAAGCTGGCGCGAGAGACGTTATTGGCCCCGGCACCACACCTACCGGTTTCTGGCAGGCTGTTCTGCCCGAACTCTGGAAAACAACCGACAACCGCGGGCCAGGCGACTTCAAGCCCACCCCGTGGTTGCCGATTCGTTGGGCAAAGCATCAAGTAGAGGAGTTCGATCGTGCTCCTCACCTGGGTCATCTGCACCGGCCCATCAAGGTCCCATTGCGCGATGCCGAGGGGAAGCCTCTGAAGCAGGCGCTGCAAACGCTGGCGATGCTCGAAGGCTGGAAGCAGGCGCTCGCTACACTGCCAGAAGGTAGCGTGCCGGCCCGGGTGTTCTACGACAGTCATGATGGCACGGGACTGGGCGTGGCCCTGAACAACGCCTTGCATTCATTGAACGCCGATAGCCATGGCTTGGAACTTGGCAATGTCGATGAGGGCTTCGACATTGGCCGCCGTATCGCCGATGTCGGTTTGACCAGTCCTCTGGTGCAGATCGGACTGGGCGCGATTGCCAGCTATCACGAGGGCGGAGTCAGCGCGGTGGTGTATGCCGGTGCCGATGGCAGCGCCACCATTCAGATGGTGCGTCCACCCAGCGATGAAGAAAAGGCCAAGAACAACCCGCCTGGGATCAATCATGACCCCTTCATGCGAAAGGTGCGCGGTAGATGACATCGCCGATTTGTTTAGGTGATGCCACCAGCAGCGGTGGAAAAGTCACAGAATGCCAGCTCGTTGGGAGTCATGCAGTGAATGGCAGGGCTATCGCGGTGCTTGGAGATTACGCTACCTGCCCACTGCATCGCGGAATTTTCCGCTTTGTCGAAGGGCACCCAACGCGGACGTTGCAAGGCAAGCCAGTGGTGCTCGAGGGTCACAAACTTGCCTGCGGCTGCCATGCCATCGCCGGCGCGGCTGTCAACGTAAAATCGGCTTGAAGAAGTGCTTGTCATCCCGCACCTGGAGGCAGAGTCGACCGCGTTCGGCGCTCAGAGATGGCGATACGCGAACAACACCGGCTGCCCAATCAGCTCGCCGATTACGGCAGCGAAGCGGTCCCGATCGAATTCGCCACCATTGTCGAACTGCATGAAGTTCCAGCCGATGCCTAGACCGTCGCTCCAGTCCAGATCAAGGATGTGATACGGCCGTCCATCATCGGGATTGATCCAGGTGGTCTGGATGTCTTCGTAAGCAGCGTTGATGAAGTCGACGTAAGAGCCAAAAGGCTCCAGTTCTTCAAGTTCGGTTTCGTCTCCGGGAACGTAAGGCGCACCGGTGTTCTCGCCAGCAGTTACAAACGGGGGCTGATCCGCAGGTGTTGTGAACAAGGTAATGGCGGCACGCTTACGCTCGATCTCATAGTCTTGTTCATCGTAGAAGGGGCGCATTGCCGGCCCCACCCGGTAACGGGGGCTGGCCCAGCTGGACCAGGTATGGGCGCTGAATTTCCATGCATCACCCAGAGTTATGCCATAGGCTTGCAGTGTATTCACTGCGTCTTCGATCGACCAATGCGGAGATGTCGGGATGGTTGTGGGGATGTGACCTGCGGCGATATGGCTGCGCAGTACATCCTCAGCTGTTGCCCATGTTTCGCCGTAGAGATAGTTCGCTCCGGGAATACTTGCGACCGCCATGCTCAGATCGGCCAGCATGCATCCAGGAATGCTTCGCCCCGAAGCGGGCAAGAGCATTTGCTCCTCAAGCATCAACCTTTCCAGTTGTTGCCAGTCTGGCGCGGGCAGGTGAGGATGTTTTGGAAGCAGGAACCAGTGGTGTTCGGACATCGGCCTGAATCAGAAGGATGTTGGACCACGGTACAAGATCCAGTACCCGTCATGCAGTTTCTGTCGTGCTCGAATTGGCCGGAAGATTCGCACTGTTCCGCAAAGTAGTCGCTGCCAGCAACCCAATGCTCAGGCAGTTGGCGGCGTTGGATGAGAATTGTCTGGTGCTGCCATCGGCAAGCTGCGCACATGCACATCCTGTTGCGGATAGGGGATCTCGATCCCGGCGTCCTGCAATGCTGCGTGGATGCGGGTGATGAGCTCGCTGCGGATGTTGAGCCAGTTGTCGTAGTCGCGGGTCCAAGCGCGAACACTGAAATCCAGTGAGCTGGCGCCGAAACCAACAAACAGCGCGGCAACGGCGGGTTCGCTGGCGATGCCGGTGGTCTGCTTGGCGCAACTGGCAAGCAGTGCCAGCACCTGCTGTGGATCACTGCCATAGGCAACGCCGACGTTCACTTCAATGCGCCGGTTGCGGTCCAGCAGGGTCCAGTTGACCAGCGGCTCGGACAGCAGAGTGCCGTTGGGTACCACAACATCTGCGCCATCGAAGGTCTTGATGCGGGTGGAGCGCATGCCGATGTCGCGCACGCGGCCGTTGATGGTGCCGACCTCCACCACGTCGCCAGGCTGGATCGGTCGCTCGAACATGAGAATCAAGCCGGAGACGAAGTTGTTGACCACGTTCTGCAGGCCAAAACCAATGCCGACGCCGAGTGCGCCGAACAGCAGCGCAAGCTGGCTGCCTTTGAAGCCTGCGGCCGACAGCGCGATGATCACGCCGAGCATCAGCACCGCATACGAGGCAAGTGAGGCGATGCTGTTGCCGATGCCACGCGACATGTTGGCGCCGTGCTGGAGCACGTCCTGCAGCAGCAAGCGGGTTATCCGCGCGGCCCAGAAGGCAATGGTGATTGCCGCGATGAAGGCCAGTACGTGGCCCAACGACAAGCTGAATTCACCAATGGAAAATTCATGCGAGAGCAGCCTGCTCAGCAAGGCATAGATCGGCCGCAGGATGCGGAAGCTGTCCATCGCATAGACCACCCAGCCGACGACCGCGGCGAATATGCCGAGCCGGCCAAGCAGCGCCAACAATGGTGGTGCGTGATCACGGGTAAGCCGGTAGCGCGCCAGGCTGGGCCGGCTCAGCAGCAGGTGCAACAGGCTCAACAGCACGGCGATGCCGACGTAGAGCAGCAGGCCAAAGTAGGCGCTGTCGATGAGCGCGCTGGTCAGCATCTCCGCCAGCGTGAGGTTGCCGACAACGTTGGCTGCTAGCGATACGGCGAACAACGCCTGCGCGGCCCACGCCGCCATGCGCAAGGCCTGTCCCGCGCGCCCGGTAGTATTGGCGTGGCCGCTGCGGTAGGCCTGCCATTGCACCAGCCCGGTCAGCAGCATGGCGACGATGGTCAGCGCCAGTGTGTAGTAGCGGAATGCAACGTTGCTGGACAGGAAGAAAATGCCCAGGCCGCCGAGCAGGTACAGCAACGATGCGGCCAGCGGCCAGTAGCCCAGCAATCGGCGGCTGCCCGGCGGCAGCAGCCGCAGCACCGCGACCAGTGCGAACAGCATGCCTATCTGCAAGGTCAGCAAGGGGGCGTCGGGTTCGATGGCCAGCATCACCATGGTCGACAGCAGCAACCAGGTTGATACCGGTCGTGCCAGTACGCGTTGTGTAGCGGCTTCAATATTGCCGTTGCTGGGCGTCCGCCGACGGTAATGCCAGCCCCATAGCAAGAGCGGGATCAGCAGTACCTGGATCCCGTGGAACAGGAACTGCGTGCGCCGGTGCTCGCTCACGTAGGCGCGGCTGAAGTCGAGTTCGATCTGCAGGCCGGAGGTAAGCGCGTCGCTGGCTGCTGCGGGCTGATCCGCGGAATCCGTATCAGCTCGCCACAGCGGTGGCGAATCTATCTGCAGCAATTGGTGATCGAGGTAGGCAATGGCATCGGTGACAGCGGCGTGGCCGGATTGCAACCGGGTCTCCAGGGCATTGGCGCGCGCGCTCAGTTCCATTTGCCGGGAAAGCGGCACAGCAAGCGCCTGCTCGGCTCGGGTGAGCAGCGTGATCAGGCCATCGATGCGGCTCAGCAGCACCGGCGGGATATCGCTTGGGTGTTCCCGGGTGAGTTGCCAACTGGCACGGCGACGTGCCAGCTCTGCGGCGTCCGCGGCATACGGCTCGGTAGCGGTCTGCAGGGCATCACGCCAGCGTGCAAAGCGCTTGCCGTCGAACTGCCAGTGCCGGTCAAGGCTCTCCAGGCGAATGATTGGAACCCTGCGCAGTTGCGTGGGCGACAAAGCTTGCCTGCGTTGGTCCACAGAGCGGGTGATCGCTTCCAGCCCTGGGCCCAGCGCTGCGGTGGGATCGGGCTGGCCGGCGCGCTCGATTGCGGAAATGGCAAGACGCTCGTCGGTATCGGCACGGATCACGATCAGCGCACCGTCGACGGGTTCCGGGATGCTTGGATTCGGCGGCGTGGCGGTTGCCGTCGCGGCTGGAGCTGACGGCGAGCTTGCCTGCGCGTGGGCGACATGGCAGCAGACCGCGGCAAAACAGAACACTGCTGCGCGTAGCCAAAGCATGGGCGATTCCCGAGGGGTGGACGCTCTTGTCCGCGTCGCGGCAGTGTCGCACAGGGTTGGTTTGTGCAGAGTGCCAGGCGCCCACCGGCGGCGCGCTGGCTGGATTGACCTGTGCGCTGCCGCCGTTGCAGCACAGGTGTTCGCCCGTATCGTCGGTGCGAGGGGAGGCGGGCGTGACCTTCGGCGGGTCCCGCGATACGGGCTGATCCTTTACCCTCCAAGGTTGTGCCGCGCCACCTGTGCGGCCTTTCCCTGTTTGGCCGGAGATGTCCATGTCGTTTTCCAAGCTCGTCCCGTTGTCCCTGACGGTTGCAATCGCCGCCTCGCTTGCTGCCTGTGGCAAGACCGATACCGCGCCCGCCGCGCCGGCTGCCGAAGCCAAGGCCGCGTTTGACCAGTCGCAGCTCAAGACCCAGCTGATCTCGCTCAACGCCGCCGACCTGGATCCGGCCGTGCAGGCTTGTGCCGACCTCAACGGCTTCGTCAACAGCAAGTGGCTCAAGGCCAACCCGGTGCCCGGCGACCAGACCACCTGGGGCAGCTTCGAGATCCTGCGCGAGCGCTCGCTGGAAGTGCAGCACGCGCTGGTCCAGCAGGCGGCCGCTGGCAAGGCTGCAGCAGGTTCCAACGAAGCCAAGATCGGCGACATCTGGAAGACCGGTTCGGACGAGGCTGCCATCGAGGCCGCCGGCATCAAGCCGCTGCAGCCGGAACTGGATAGGATCGCCGCGCTGAACGACACCGCCGCCATCACCGGTTACCTGCGTGATGCCTATGCGCAGGGCAATGGTTTCCTGTTCTCGCTGTATGCCAGCCCGGACTTCAAGGATTCGTCCAACGTCATCGCCTATGTCGGCCAGAGCGGTCTCGGCCTGCCGGAGAAGGGCTATTACTTCGACGAATCGCAGGCCAAGATCCGCGAGGCCTATGTGGCCTATATCGAGCAGCTGCTGACCCTGTCCGGTGTCGACGCCGCGCAGGCCAAGGAGCAGGCCAAGGCGGTGATGGATTTCGAAACCCGCCTGGCCAAGGCCTCGCTGTCGCGCATCGAGCTGCGTGACCCGGCCAAGCGTTACAACCCGGTCAGCGCCGCCGACGCCGACAAGCAGACCCCGAACTTCAGCTGGACCGCGCTGTTCGACACGTTGCAGATCCCGGCCAAGGACAAGTTCTCGCTGGCCCAGCCGGGCTTCTTCGGCGAAGTGGACAAGATGCTGGGCGACGTGCCGGCTGCCACCTGGCAGGCCTACCTGCGCTTCCACACCGTGGACAACGCCGCGCCCTACCTGAGCAAGAATTTCGAGCAGGCCAACTTCGACTTCTTCAGCAAGACCCTGCGCGGCCAGCAGGAAATGCAGCCGCGCTGGAAGCGCGTGCTGGATTCGGTGAACGGCTCGATGGGCGAAGCGCTGGGCCAGCTGTACGTGGACGCGGTATTCCCGGCCGAATCCAAGGTGGCCATGCAGCATCTGGTGGAGAACCTGTCGGTGGCGCTGAAGGCCCGCCTGGAAGGCCTGCCGTGGATGGGCGAAGACACCAAGAAGAAGGCGCTGGAGAAGTGGGCCAGCTTCACCCCGAAGATCGGCTACCCGGACAAGTGGCGTGACTGGTCGGGCCTGACCACCAACAGCGACAGCTACCTGGGCAACGTGCAAGCCGCGCAGGCGTTCAACTACCGTTACATGCTGGGCAAGATCGGCAAGCCGGTGGACAAGACCGAGTGGGGCATGACTCCGCAGACCGTCAACGCCTACTACAACGCGACCAAGAACGAGATCGTGTTCCCGGCCGCCATCCTGCAGCCGCCGTTCTTCGACGCCAAGGCTGATCCGGCGCTCAACTACGGTGGCATCGGTGCAGTCATCGGCCACGAAATGATGCACGGCTACGACGACTCGGGCAGCCAGTTCGCCGCCAACGGCAACTTCGACAACTGGTGGACGGATGCTGATCGCACTGCGTTCACCGGCCGCACCGACCAGCTGGTCGCGCAGTTCGACGGCTATGAGTCGCTGCCGGGCGTGAACGTCAAGGGCAAGCTGACCCTGGGCGAGAACATCGGTGACCTCGGTGGCCTGACTGTTGCCTATGACGCGCTGCAGATGGCGCTGAAGGAAGACGAGAAGGTCAATGTGCCGGTCGATGGCTATACCCAGGACCAGCGTTTCTTCATGAACTGGGCCACCGTGTGGCGCCGCAACTTCACCGAAGGCGAGCTGCGCGTGCGTCTGAATACCGATCCGCACGCACCGGCCAACTTCCGCGCCAACGGTGCGCCGTCGAACATGCCGTCGTATGCCGCGGCGTTCCAGTGCAAGGCTGGTGATGCGATGGTGCGTGGCGATGACAAGCGGGTTGTGATCTGGTGATTTTTGTTGTTTGAGCACGACCTGTGAATGAAGAAGGCCCGGCATTGCCGGGCCTTCTTTTTGGCTGGAATACATTGACGACGAGTGACTCGCTCTTGTGGGAGCGGCGTAAGCCGCGAAGCGGAGACACCATCAGATCGCACGTTTGCCAGCAGCTTCAGCAACATCAGCTTCGCGGCTGACGCCGCTCCTACAAAAACCTGTCCTACGCCAGCGCGCCAAGCAGCTTCTGCGCGATGGCCCGTTCTTCATCGCGCAGGGTCAGTACGCGCACGCCGGTTTCCGTCACCTCAACGGTGTGCTCGCACTGCGCCGACAACTTTCCATCGCGCGTGGTCACGGTCCAGCCGTCGTCGTGATTGTCGATCGCCGCGCGGCCCTGGTTGATCATCGGCTCGATGGTGAAGGTCATGCCAGCCTGCAGTTCCAGCCCAGCGCCACGGTGCCCGTAGTGCAGCACCTGCGGCTCTTCGTGCATTTCGCGACCAATGCCGTGGCCGCAGTATTCCTTCACCACCGAATAGCCGGCGTCCTTGGCATGGCGGTTGATCGCAAAGCCGATGTCGCCCAGGGTTGCGCCAGGACGTACCGTGGCGATGCCCTTCCACATGGCTTCGTTGGTGACGCGTACCAGACGCTTGGCCTGGTGGCTCACCTCGCCGATCGGGTACATGCGGCTGGAATCGGCGATGTAGCCGTTCTTCTCCAGGGTGATGTCCAGGTTGACGATGCTGCCACTGCGGAGGATGTCTTTCGATGACGGCACGCCGTGGCAGACAACCGTGTCGATGGAGCTGTTGAGTACATAGGCGAAGCCATACTGGCCCTTGCTGGCCGGGCGCGCCTGCAACTGGTCGACGATGAAGCGCTCGACCCAATCGTTCACCTGCAGTGTGCTCAAGCCTTCCAGTGGCAGCTTGTTCAATGCTTCGAACACCGAGGCCAGAAGGCGCCCGGATTCGGCCATCAATGCCAGTTCGTGCGGCTGCTTGATCATGCCTCTGCCACCCGCATGCTTGCCGGGCTTACCCCGGCTGCCGCAAGTTCGCGGGCGACCAGCTCCTGGAAACTCAGCTGCGGGTTCAGTTCGCAGAGCATTCCGATCCTGATCCAGAACCCGGCTTGGGCATTGATGGAGCGGCCAGACACGGTGCTGGCCTTGCGCAGGTTGTCGTGCAGCTCGTCGTCGATGTTCACGATGCCCATCAGTCGCTCCGCTGATTGAATATATGATTCATATGCGAATCATATTCCCCGTGCGCTGAACCGGACACAAGAAGCGGTCTGCCGGCTGTATCTGCCAAGCTGAAGGGGGAGTTGGCGACGGGCTGGCTACGAAGATCGACCCTGCAGGGCTGGCGCGAGGCCAGCTCAAGCGCGCGAATGGCGCTTGTTCAGGTTTTCGGTCAGGGCTGGGGTTGGAAAGGGGCGGGGTGGTCGCTATAATCGCCGGCTTACCGCGCCATCCTGGCGACTGGGCAACATAGGAAAACACCACCATGGTCAAGATTCGACTGACCCGCGGCGGCGCCAAGAAGCGTCCGTTCTACCACATCATCGTTTCCGACGTCCGTAGCGCCCGCGACGGCCGCAACATCGAGCGCGTCGGTTACTACAACCCGGTTGCCCAGGGTGCTGAGCAGCGCGTTGTGCTGGATATCGCCGCTGTCGACAAGTGGGTTGCCAACGGCGCCCAGCTGACCGACAAGGTTCGCAACCTGTACAAGGAAGCGACCAAGGCCCAGGCCGCAGCGGCCTGATCCTGGCGGGGCGGCCCCCACAGCCGGGCGCCCCCAGAATTAAAAAAAAAAGAGAGAACACCCGGAGGCGGGGGGGGGGTTGGGGGGGGGTTTTTGTTGGGGGGGGGGTTGGGGTTTTTTGGGGGGGGTGGCTTGCCCGGGGGGGTTTGTAACGCCATTGTTTTTATCCCCGTCATTTTTTTTGGGGGCGGGGGGGTTCGCGGCGAAGCCGGTGC